>JAPLWC010000067.1 GCA_026396845.1 Candidatus Gottesmanbacteria bacterium | reverse complement strand
AGTTGCGTTTCCAGTTAAAGGACCGGTAAAAAGTGTAGCATCAACAGTTCCTACGACATCCAGTGCTGTTGCCGGCGACGTTGTCCCGATGCCGACCTTGCCGGCGACGGTAAGGGAAGAAGTCGTTGTATTTGCGGGATCTAATCTATAAGCGGAATTAGCGCTGTCTTCAAATATGCCGATAAAGTTCGCTTTGGCAAAGACGGGTTCGGGGAGTATGAAATGCAGGTAGCTTCGCTGCATGTAGACGACGGTCAAAAACACCACACTCACTATACCAGTAACAACACCAACCAGCCGAGCAGGCTTCATATATATACAGTAGTTTGATTTTTTTCCTTTGTCAAGTGCGTATGCTTGACTTTCGATAGATATCGAAATATACTTATTTTAGTATGTTAAAGATCGAAACGATATGGCATCACATTCTCTATTTGGCTCTCGAAAAAGGTCAATTTCAGAGCACCCAAAAGGCATTGGCCTATGAACTTGGCTATTCGCTAAGTACGGTACATTCGGCCATCCGGCAAATTGCCGATATCGGAGCCGCTGACGTATCGAGCAGATTTTTCGTTCTTCGGGACGTAAAAAAACTGCTTTACTTTTGGGCCACACACAGAAATTTCAAAAAAGATATTATCTATCAGACGTATGTAGACGAGCCAATCTTAGAGATTGAAGGGCGCTGTCCCGACGGGGCGATTTTTGCCTGCTATACAGCCGCCAGGATGATATTGAAAGAACCGCCGGCGGATTATTCAAAAGTCTATTTTTATTTTGACAAAACAAAAATAGACACGCTTACAAAGCGTTTCCCGGAAGTCAAATCAGACAGTCCCAACCTTTTTGTTTTGGATGTATTCCCCAAACAACCGGAGTACGGTGTAACGACGACGCTGGCGCAGACGTTTGTTGATGTGTGGAACCTTCATGATTGGTACGCCAAAGATTTTTTGATTGAGCTGGAAAGGAAGATAGATGAACTATTATCATGACCTCATTACACAAGAGAGCTGGAAAGAACTAAAGACGCTTAATAAAGAAATTACGTTTGTTCTCATCGGCGGGTGGGCAACCTATCTGTATACCAAGGAACTTAAGTCGAAGGATATAGATATGTTGGTTGAATATGGTGAGTTGGGAAAACTGAAAAAGGAATATGATGTCGTTAAAAATGAACGCTTAAAGAAATATGAAGCAAGAAGGGGAGGGGTCCAGATAGATATGTACCTTCCCCACTTTTCTTCCATAGGAATACCCGTTGAGGTATTGATGAATAATTCCCGTTCTCTGGAGGGCTTTCGTGTTCTGGAAAGAGAGTGGCTTATGTGCCTGAAAATCTATGTACTGGGCGTACGGGGTAGGACTCCCAAGGGGGAGAAAGACTTTTTAGATATTTTATCTCTTTTTAAAACTAAGACGTATGATGCCTGGAAGCTAAAAACGATATTGAAAACGTATAATTTTGGAACATGTATTGACGTATTCAGTCAATTGCTTAGCGAAAGAACTCATGCGTTAGAGATTGGATTAAACGATCACTTTTACAAAAAGTTAAAAGTTGATATAGTAAGCTTCATTAAGTGCTTGTAGGTACAGGTATGTTCCCTGTACATCCCTTAATTTACTATCCACCAGTTGAAGTCCATATTTTGATTCCAGCTGGTGTTGATGCCGATGGTAAATCCGACTCCCGGTTCTTTCGTTATCACATAGAGGACGTGGTTGCCCGGGTTTGTGACTGGTGTGAGATAGATAAAGCTATTGCTTGTCACTTTCGTTGTAGAAACAGTCACTTGCGTTTGGTATGCCGGTAATGTTCCCTTTCCGATGGTTTCGTTGCCGGTAAGTGTTCCGGACTCGGTTGCCCCAACCGGCGATGCGTCCGCAATATAGAGCTTGCTGGTCATGAGTCCGCCGGACAGGGTGGCGTTGCCGCCGGAGTCAAATGCCACGACCGGCATATTATCGGCGCCTGATACTATCAATTGTCCGAATCCGCCAGCTGGCGGACGTGCCAGTTGTCCGCTTTCTGTTGCCGCCAACGGGTTGTGCGCGAGGTTCACCGTCACGTTTCCGTCGCCCAACGGAGAGATGGTGTTGGTCGCGATGGTCCCGAATACAGCGAGATCGCCGGCAAGGGCCACGTTGCCGTGGGTATCAACGATGAGGGCCCCATCCATAATACTGACATCCGCAAACTTGCCGCGGTTTAGATACAGCGTGTCGCCGGCGGATTCAATTCTGCTGCCGGTTAGGAGGAGCGAGCCGTCGACCATAAGCGAATCGGAAATGGTCGTAGCCCCCAGCGTCGTTGTTCCGAGGACTCCCAGGGATGAGGTAATCGTGACATCTTTATCAATTTGGATGGTAGCGCTCATGGTTGCGTCCGTAGGGGGACCGAGATCGAGTATTCCCGATTCAGTCGCATCTGCCGCGGGAGACACGAGGCCGGAAGAAGGTGTTGCAGTAAAGATATTCATGACATTTGTTATATAGGTTGCCGATGCGGTGGTTGTTTTCAGTTCATCAAATGAACCAAATTTGCTGATAATCCGGTCGGCGTACAGGGTGTCCGTGCGAAGTTCGGCAGTGACAGGAGGCGCAAACCAGGTGACATTAATGAACGTCATGATTTTCCCGATATATATGTAAGCTTGCCCTGATCCGCCAGCTGGCGGAGAAGGGTCGGGAAGCTTGAAGCAGGGCTTGGCAGTATTTGTCCCGTCATCCGCGGGCCAGACGATACTATCGGCGGATGCAGCCGCGGGACAGCTGGTCCGCCAGCTGGCGGAGTCGGGCGCAAACGGTTCCAGCGCTTTTCCAACCGTCATGCCGGCATCCACGGCTTTCGCGCCGACGCCGGGCATGGTGCTTGACGTGATAGCATCACCGTTTGCAATTGGTCCGTTTCCGTCGGAAACAATAGCCGGAACCCGGCCGGATAACGCAACCGGCGTCAGCATATTTTCATCCTCAATACCGCTGCCGAGGGTCATTGCAGGATTGGTTGAAACAATGCCGATGAGTGCGGCGCTTGCGGTTGCCCTTTCGACCGCCGAATCGTTCACCGGTGATATTTGGACTATTGTACCGGGCGGAAGCTCTGCCGAGGCGAAATAATTTTCCGCTATGTCAATTGCATTTGTCGTCGCTTGAGGTATGACACGGACAGAATCGACATATGCCGTAGCCGCGATACCGCTCACGATACCGCCGGCGCGTGCCCAACTCGTTCCGACGTCAATCGTTTGCGTTGATGATTTTTCGCTGTAGCTGGTCGACGTATTTGTTGACAGCCATGGCTGCCGATCCCTGGACGAAATTCGTGGTGTTGCGGCTGCAGGAGCCGGTACCCGTACCGGTATTGGTACAACTCCACGCGTCGGGCATAGACGAATTGGCTCCCGCCAATTCGAATCCTGCATTGGCGACCATACTTTCCTGATCCGGCATGCCGTTCACGCCTCCGGTCTGGCTCACGTCGCCGCCAAAGGTCGTTGTTTGGTTGACAACGAGCGATTGTGTTTGCAGTGTGCCCGCAATTGTCGCATTCCCGATACTGTCAAAGGAAACCTTGGGCGTGTTAGTTTGGTCGGAAATTGTAAATGATTGTGCCGGCCCGAGTTTTACTTCCACAGAGTCGGAGGACAGGGGAGAGATGACGTTTGTTTTCACCTCGGTGACTTCTGCGACCGGTGAAACGACTTTTTGTGCATCAATCACGCCAGCGGTCAGATTTGCAATTGCCGCCTGTGAAAATATGCCCACATTATAGATAAGCTCGGAGAGGGAATTTTGCACCTGGTAGAGGACGCCGCTTGCGCTGCTTGCAGGTGTTACAGTGATTCCTGCAAGTCCGTCAGCACTCGGCGTGGCAATGGGTCCGGAATAAGGAATCGGTGTGATAAGGGGAGTCAGATCAAAGCCCGTTATCCCGCCGGTCCTGAGGTTAGACCATTGACTGGTATCAAAGCGGGGAGCGGTAAGCCGGTAGGAAATCCGCGACGGCAGGGACGAGTAAATAGCAAGTTTAAAGTTGGGGATATCCAGGTCGTACCACACACGGGCATTCCCTTCGGGGTTCAAAAGGACCACAAGATTATTAATATTGGTTTTCAAATCCGTTGCTTTACTGAATAGCCAAATATCACTCCCCACCGGTTGACTGCCAAAATCGATGATCGAGCGGTATCCGACGCCCGGAACGAGCTCGTTGGTGACGACGACTCCCGTGGTTTCTTCTTTGACACCGGTCATAGACGGAAGGAACGTGGAGTACTTAGCCCCGTCAATCGTATAGGCAGGGTCATACGTTCCGGCGGTGATTTTACCCGTGCCGTCGCCGACGGTGATGGCGCCTTTTGTGTTTAATGAGGTGCCAATGGCGTTGAGATCAAGATAGTAGGCTGCTTCAGTGTCATAAATTTTTGCTATGGTGAGCTGTCCGCTTGTATCAATAAAATAGGCCGATGATTGAAATTGGATGTTTGCGTTATTAGGGGCAATGAGAAGAGTTTCGCCTGAATCTGCTGTCGTGATAGTAGTACCACCCGATGTAAGATGACCAAGTTTCAATGTATTCCCCATCCAAATATCTCCGATTGTGCCACCGGTACTTGAACCAAATAAGACAATCTCTGAGGATGCAATATCTGTACCGCCTACCCCAAGATTTTTCGCGCCGTCGGGGTAGGGGAAGATAAGCTTATCAGTTGCATAATAATCAAATAATAGGGATCCGTCCGCTCCTTTTTCTCCCGTGCCGCCGGTGGGGCCATTGGCTCCGGTAGCTCCTGTACGTCCCGTTGGGCCACTTGCTCCTGCACCTCCGGTGGCACCCGTTGATCCCGTACTGCCGGTGGGCCCGTTCGCTCCCGTGGCTCCCGTTGATCCCGTACTTCCGGTAGATCCCGTGCTTCCCGTTGGTCCGTTGGCTCCTGCACTTCCGGTGGCACCGGTTGATCCCGTACTGCCGGTGGGCCCGTTCGCACCCGCACTACCCGTGGCTCCGGTACTTCCGGTAGATC
Organism: Candidatus Gottesmanbacteria bacterium; assembly: GCA_026396845.1. Lineage (GTDB taxonomy): Bacteria > Patescibacteriota > Microgenomatia > UBA10105 > UBA927 > XYB1-FULL-47-11. The sequence goes on along the minus strand of JAPLWC010000067.1, from coordinate 8 downwards.
CCGTGCTT
>JAPLWC010000072.1 GCA_026396845.1 Candidatus Gottesmanbacteria bacterium | reverse complement strand
AAAAGATCAAACGTATCGATGACGATGGGTTTTCCATTACTGTCTAATTCAACACGTCCTGATGTGTGTTCAGTGGTGGTTGTATACCCTTTTGTAGGATTTTTAGTTCCATCCGATAATACTACTTCAACGCTGTGCGTCATAGACGATGGACATTGTGCATCGAAAGGAGAGCGTTGTCAAGCTATGCAGGTACCTCCTGAGTCAGAAATATGTACGATATATTACAAATCCCGCTGACCTTTCGGTTGCGGCACGAAGGGTTTGATGGAAGCGATGTCGCCGGGTTTATTTTTGAACGTAAATAAAATTTTATCAATGTAGTTGGCGAGGTCTTCAAAATAATATACGTCGGGAACCCGTACATCCTCGTGTTCGGCAAGCTGCGGTTCCACGTCAATCGTGCCGATTTTGAAGGACCGGAAAAAAATATTGGACGCATATGCTTTTGACTTGAGGGCTTCATTCCAGAACAGCGCCCGTTTGGTGACAAAAAACGGGGACACGACGTCGAACCGGATGATTCTGCGATCCGTAATGTACGTTCTGGATTTCTTAAATACCGTAAGGTTCCACCAGTACCCGACGATTAAAAGAATAATAGCCAATAAAAAGCCCGTAAATCGCAGTACCGTGGTTATGGCAGGTACGATCCCTCCGATGACCCACAGGACGATGAAGAAAAACAGTGCTAAAAACATGAGGCGCGCGATGGCCAGATATTTGTGTATTGCATGGGGCGTTATGGTGTAGAGAATCCGTTCCCCTTCCTGCTGTCCGTCAAATGAGCTCATACCACGATTGTAGTACTAAACGCGGAAAACGTAAACATGATGAGCCACATCCTGCCTGATAATTTTCCACCCCGGGAATATAAAACTATTAGAGACGATCACGGTTCCCTTTTTACATTCGGTTTTCAGTTTACTAGCCAGCCGCTCCATTTTCCACGGCAGCAGGTAGATAAAAATGACGTCCGCGTCATGAATATCAGCATTCCAAAAGTTCTTCCATCGCGTGCGCGCGCCGCGCAGATTCGATAAAAGCACAAGCAACGGATTAATTTCGTAGCCGATTGCCCGCGCGCCCTTTTTGGCAGCCAAAAGCAATAATTTCCCGTCGCCGGACCCTAAATCATAGACCATATCCCCTTTTGTAATACCGGCAAGCCGGATCATCGCCTCGGCGGCAGCATTTTTCGTCGGAACAAACGGCGCGCCGGTTATAAATTGTTCCATTTTAATCTATAGGATCTGCGTAGACAACCCTGCGTTTCTGGTTGAAGCTTCCGTCGCAGGTATAGAGGGTTAAGCGGTTTTTATCGCTTAATACGGCCTTAATGTCATGCTCATTGATATCCCGTGAGTCAGTGACGACATAATGTTTCCATACGTTTTCCTGTTGTATCTCTATCGGGTCTCCCGGTTTTAAAAGATAAAGGTCGCGCCAGAGCGTTCTCCAGTTGTGGGCATAGAGGATGACGTTCCCCCGTCCGGGGACAGCAGAGGTGGCGAGCCACGCAACGGCATCCGGAAACATGTCCCAGGTGTTACCGCTGACAGATGCGGATTTAATCGGAAGATTTTTATCGAGTTTCGGGATATTGATGGCAGTAGGAGGTATTTTGGGAACAGAAGGTTTACTGATTGACATCGGTACGGTCTTTGGCAGTGGTCGTGACCGATGTGCAAGCAAAACTCCTATTCCGAAGTAGACGGTAATACCCGCAACAACAGAAACGATGACTAAAAATACACTGGGATATTGAAGCTTAGGAAGTTTCATTGGCCCGCAAGAACATTCGACCTAAGAGAAATACGGCAGTAGCAGCAGCCATAGCCAGAAACAATTGTGCCAACTCATTATTCCCTCCCGTTGCGGCTAAGGTATCTGTGCTTGCTCCCAAAACTTCTCCTTCGGTCGTTGCACCCAGCACATTACCCGGTGCAGTACATGAAGGACAACTAGACAATCCGTCGCTTTTACCGTCACTGAGACCATCACCGGGACCACCGGGATTAGAAGGGAGCGTAGGTGTGGGGGTGAGATCATTTTCCCAGAAGCCGAGCGTAAGATCAAATGCTGATTCGAGACCTTGATAACTATTATCCGCTGCCGAATTCATACTGGCGTTGATTTTATAATTCTGATCGGTGCCGGAGGCAAAAATTCCCATGCTGATAGACGGTTGGCCATAAAAGGCAGCTAAATCTCCTGCCCAGACAACAGTTCCCCCCGGATCGGTGACAATACTAACCAGCATCACATGTTCCAAAATAGTAACAGATGAGGTACGATTTGGTTTGATAGACATTTCCTTTGTGCCGGAAGAGGAATTTTTTAAATGTATCGTTTTTGTCAACGTTCTACCTGGAAACCAATAGCCATCAATTCCTTTACTAAATATTGGCTCTATTCCGGATTTTGTACAGCCGGAATTTCCGCAATCAAGATTAAAATCAGCAGCGTTCGCACTCGTTGCTCCTGTAAATAAAACGAAGACAGAAATGGCTATGGCAAGCAGTAATTTTTTCACAGTGACTGTTGTAAAATTGTTTGTTTTGCATCTGTATCCTCCAACGTTATTTTTATAGTAAAGTTGTGGACGTTTTGGTCGTAGGTGCAGATTTCGTTTGAGCAGGTAGCCAGATCGATCTCTCTTGAAAAATCAGTTTTTCCGCTGATATCGACTCCGCTCCCGAGAGCTCCTTTGGTCTGATCATAACTGTCATAGGTAAGTTCGTACGAAAGCTTTAGATAGGCGGAGATATTTTTGACGCTAAAGCTGGCACTTTTTTTATCCTCAGCGACCGTCAGCTCAACGCTGGGGGTTAAAGTAACAGTTGGCACGACACACGCCAGTGAGCTTAGATCGTTTTCCGAAAGATTTGCCGCTTTCGGCGTTCCATAATTATTTCCTTCCACATCCCAATAAGTAGCGTCATTGCAGACAACATTTATACAAGTATGCGACTTCGCCGGCGTTTAAGAATGACAGATTTGCTGCGTGCTGATCGAGAACTAGACTGTTATTTAGAGCTGATTGAGAATGGTCCGAATTATAATTACTGACAAGATAATATCCATTCGGGCCAATGCTTCCCGTAAGATTGATAACGCTTGCTCCTGCACCTGCCCCTGTCAAATACCAGCCTGCTAAATTAACCGTGGTATTTGTTGTATTCCGTAACTCTATCCACTCATCATTGTCGTGTGAGCTTGATCCCATCCACATAATTTCGTTTATAACAACAGTTTCTGTTGGTGTTGGGGTCGGTATTGGTGTTGGCGTAGGTGGAGCATTATTAACAGTGACGGTAATCCAATCCACAGAATCGTTTGGATTTTCCGGATCGACTAAAACCGGAGATAAGTTCGGGTCTTTATTCCCAGCAGCATCTCTTGCCTCAAGCTTTATAATATAACTCCCGTTTGCCATCTTCGTTGTGTCCCAGGTAAAAAGAAGTTTGTTTGTAAAAGAAACAAAATCATTTACCGTTCCTGGGCCGGCCACAGTTGACCCACCAGGAGTTTGGACAACCAACCAATAATGGTATGGGGCATTATCTGTAACCGTTCCATAAATTTCGATACTACCCGAAAGACTTTGCCCATGTGACGGAGATTCAATTTTTACGTACGGAGCTGTCCAGTCACCGGTTGTGACAGATATCCCGGAAATTGTGGTTTGATCAAAAAAATACGCATTGCTTATGCCGATTTGCGGTAAACAAATCAAAACAACGGCGAGTAATAATTTAAGAATTCTTGTTTTCATGTATTCCTTTTCATTTTCCTGATGAGTCTTTTGAACCAGTTTTCGGCTTTAATCTCTTCTTCACCGATTTCTACTTCGATTTTTTCTTTCATTGATAATTTCTTTTTCTTTCTTTTTTCAATCAACTTTTTGGCTTCGTTTTTAATATTCATAAGCTCGCTATAGACAATTAAAGTTGCCGGAATAATTATCATGAAAATCAAGCCTTCCTGGGTTTTGGCAAAGGCAACCGGATACCCCAGAAGCGGAACGGAAATAATTTCTTTTCCCAAAATTAAATCCCTGCCTGTTGGAGCCATATCAGGCCCGTTATTAGCATCTCCTTTGGTAATATATTCCTCTTTCCCGTCAACGGTCTTCACCTCAAAAATCCTGTGGGTGGTTGTAGATTTTGGATTTTTTATCGTTCGATCTTTCTCTGCCTTAAACGTAATGACGTCTCCCTTTTGATAATTATCAGATGGTTTTGAAATAACAATGCTGCCGGTATGAATGGACGGTTCCATAGATCCGGACTGGACAGTATACAGTTTTATGCCACCCGGAAGATTAAAAGTTGAAACAGCAACCACTCCCGCAAAAATTAATAGTATTATGCATAATATCCAGTAAAATATATTTCCGGTTTTTTTCCAGTTTATTTTTTTCATAGCTTAGGCAGTTGCACAAGGACCTTTCGGCCCTTGCGCAACTTAGCTAAACTAACAAGTTAATAAACTTGTTCAGCATGAAACACTAAGTCAAATGATGCACTTACTCCTTGATATGTATTTCCCATTCCTGACGGGACTGTAAAATCAAGAACAATTAAGTCATCTTGGCCAGCTGGAATCACTGTTGATGTAGGCCCTGGACTCCAAATAACAGCTGATGTACTTAAAATATCCTTTGCTGCAGTCATCCACGGACTGATTGCCGACCCACCCGCTCCCCATCCTGGAGTAAAGTACGCATTATTTGCAAACGGT
>JAPLWC010000002.1 GCA_026396845.1 Candidatus Gottesmanbacteria bacterium | reverse complement strand
CATGGATGGAAACCGCCGGTGGGCCCGCCAGCGCAATCTCCCGATTTTAGAAGGACATCGTCGTGTCGCAACAGTGGTATTGGAAAAATTGGTTAGTCACGCCGCGCGGCGGGGCGTGAAATTTATGACTTTTTGGGCGTTTTCTACGGAAAATTGGAATCGCGCTGCCGAGGAAGTAAAAGGCATTATGACAATACTTAAGACAAGTATCGGATATTTCGGCAAACGGATGCATAAGAAAGGAGTCCGTTTGCTGGTCATCGGAGATCTCTCCAGGTTTGACATGCAATTACAGCATTCCATTACATCCGTGGTAGAGTTGACCAAAGATAATAAAAAAATTACCGTCATCATCGCATTGAATTACGGCGGACGGGATGAAATTATCCGCGCAATAAAACAAATTCCTAATTCTTCGGAGATTTCAGAAAAGACATTGTCAGATCTTTTAGATACCCGCGGCATTCCCGATCCGGATTTACTCATACGGACAGGCGGCGAACTGCGCTTAAGCGGTTTTTTACCGTGGCAGACTGTGTACAGCGAGCTGTATTTTCCTTTGTGGTATATGCCGGATTTTACACCTCTTCGATTGGACGAGGCGATTGAGGAATATGCACGCCGGCAGCGCCGGTTCGGGAAATGACGTTCTTACGGCATCCCGACGTATGTCGGGAAACCTTCGAAACTCAGGTTACTTAAAAACGCTGGTAACAGACTCAAGCCCGAATATGGTACCGGTGAGTTGGACAATCCAGTACGCGGCAAATACGATGAAGAATCCCACAATTGCATTCGTCAGTTGCTGTTTTCCCTGTTCCATTTTTTTCGCATCTCCGGCACTGGTTAAAAAAGTGTAGCCGGCGGAAATCAGCATAAGCAGCAATCCTAAACCCGCAAACGCCAATATCAAAGGAAATGCATTAGATACGATATAGCCGATGGTATCATGCTGATTTCCCTGAAAGATAAATGGCTGAAATTGAGTAGGATAGGCGATGGGAATAGGCGTGTCACTTGGTCCGGGTAATTTAATAGCTTGTGCAAGTTGTGTGATCATACGCGTCATCCGAATCCGGGTATGCGAAATATAGTAAACCCGATGAGCCGGAGAATGAATAGGGAAAAGATAATAATCAACAGTCCCGTGATGGCACTGGTTATCAGTTCTTTTCCGGCATTGAGCTTCTCCGGGTTTCCGGCACTCATGAGTATCTGGAACCCGCCGAAGAGAATAAGGAGGAACGCAATCCCGCCGCCGATACCCACACTGATTCCCAGAATTTGCCCGATGAACAGTGCCGGGTCGGTCGGGATACACCCGAGCGCGGTCCATGCGTGCTTTCCATCACCCATGCATTCTTCGCACTTATCTATTTTGTCTTTGTCACCGGCAAAATCGCATAATTTGGAATTTTGTACAGCTGGTGCGTTTGGATTTATGGCGCAGCACCCATAAAGTTTTGTAGGGATGCTGATTGCTTTGCATTCTGGGGTGGTAGTGTCATCCACAATATTCTCAGGGAAGACACTATTACAGGTGTTCATACCCACACAGATTCCCGGCCAGCCCTCACTTGATGTACAGGAGACATTTGAGACTCTTGTGTCGTCTATGCCGCAGCAACCGCCAGCCTTACATTTGGTTATATCGTATGCATAAGCTTCACCTAATAGCCATTTATATGTTTGATCGCAATCCTTATTTGTTCTGCAGGTACCTGGCCACCCCTTCGTGGTATGACAAGTCTCTCCTAAGCCGGGCAGATCGTTTTCTGGCGCCCCAGGTTTAATTCCGCAACAACCGTATGGGCCGTATATACCTTCCGGAGGTAGGTCTGTGCACTTCTTGTTATCCCGGACAATATTACCTACTCCAGAATTACATCCATTCGCCAGCGTACAGGTTCCCTGATATCCGTCGGTAGTTGTGCAGCTTTCTGCCAGGGCGGGTGTAGTTAATAGACCGAATAATCCGGTCACTAAAATAAAAAATAGGCTTGCCAGAACAGTCTTTTTAACCATGCCAAATTAAGTGTATCAAACATTTTTTCCAAACGCACGTGGTAAAATGGGTACGATGAGAAAAATAATCCTCGTGTGTATGCTTTTGGCCGGATATTTCTTCGCGGCTTCGTATGTGTTTGCACAGGAATGTACGCCTGAAAATATAAGTAAAGTATCAACATCCACCGATCAGGATTTTTTGCGAGCACTTTTAAGTAAATGCGGAGAGAGTATTCAAAACATGGAGAACGCCGTTCGACCCTCCCGAGCGGAACTGGACCGGATGAATAAGGCGATTGCCGCATTTGAAGCGCGCATTAAAACTATCGAGACCGATGTCGCGAAAAAATCGTTAGAAATAGCCCTGGGAGAGAAAGAACTGGAAGCATCATTAGTTTTGGCAAGCGAACGGATACGGCAGTTTTACATGCGAAGTTATACATTAAACCCCATGTATCTTTTGTTTTCGTCAACCAATATCGGTTCGGCACTCCGCACCCTTGGATATCAGCAGGCGGCGGTCAATGAAGATAAAAAAATTATTACGCAAATTGCCCTCACGGTAAAAGATCTGGAAGATAAAAAGAAGCTGCTGGAAGACGAAAAAGTTACGCTTGCTGCTCTGAAGACTGATACAGACCGCCGGGCCGCCTCAGTTCGCGCTTTGGTTGCTCAGGCAGAGGCCTATGAGTCAAAAGTCCAGGGGTATATTGCTGTTATTAGTGCCCGGCAACAGGAGTTTTTGGCTCAAAAACTTGCAGGATTGGGTATTCCGCTTTACGCCATGAGCGGTGGCGGGTGCTCAAGCGACCTCACAAACGGCAAAGATCCGGGTTTCGGCGGCGGATTCGGTTTTTTCACTTTTGGAGTTCCAAACAGAGTTGGATTAAACCAATATGGAGCGTATGGAAGAGCAAAGGCTGATCAGAAATCTGATCAAATTCTTCATGCATATTATAACTTTGATGAGTATAAGGACGCAGGGGACATGACAATCAGAGTGAATGATAGTAATGGGTTTAATTCAGGCAATATTATTTGGAGTGGGTCATTAAATGATTATGTAAAAAGGATATTCGAAGTCCCTAATGATTGGCCATATGAATCAATAAAGGCTCAAGTGATTGCAGTACGGTCATACGTTGTAGCTGCAACGGATAAGGGAGCTTCTTCTATTTGTGCCAATCAACACTGTCAAGTGTTTCAGTCAAATGAAAAAGGGGGAACATGGGGACAGGGGGTTAATGATACGGGTAGTCAAGTGATGATGAAAGACGGTCAGTCGATTAAAGCATTCTTTTCATCCACGCACGGTGGATATGTCTATAGTACCGGCGACCTCGTTGGGTGGTCGAATACGTCATACACCAAACGCGCAGTTGATACGCCGAACGGATCAGTGTCGGGTTTTTCGGATTTGAGGAGTAACGCTTTCGATCGCGACAGCCCGTGGTTTTACTGCGACTGGGGAGGAAGAAGTGCGTACGGTGGAACCGCGTGGCTTAAACCCGATGAACTGGCAGATGTTGTGAATGTTATTCTATTGGCTTCTCAGGACAGTTCTGCTCAAAATCATTTGGTGCAAACGGATAAACCGAATCCTGATGGCACGGACACATGGGACGCCGGTACGGTGCGTTCAAAATTAGGAAGCGCAGCATATAATTCGATTTCAGATGTTTCAATAAACGCAGATTTTGGAACCGGGAAAGTTACGTCCGTCACGCTGTCAGGTGACGGGAAGTCCGACACGTTTGACGGAGATAAATTTAAAACCTACTTTAACCTGCGGGCGCCTTCTAATATTCAAATCGTCGGTCCCTTATATAATGTTGAGAAACGGTAGGTTTTCATAGTACAATACGCTCGTGCCGACTATATTTGCATTACCAAAAAAAGATGGGCAAAAATCCAGACACTTTTCGCCCGTGACACAACCGCCGACCGCAATGAGTCCTCTCACCGCATTTGCTGTCAACCCGACATCGTTGCGGTTTGAAACCCAGGAAGATACGGAAAAAGTAATTCTTTTTTTGCGGCAGCATTTTATCGTCAACGTGCCGTGGATTTTGGGTACCATACTTCTGGTCATTGCACCGACCGTTATTTTTCCCCGGCTGTTCCATGCATTGAGCCTGAACATGGCGTTTCCGACTTCCTATTATGTCGTGGGCACCATGTTTTGGTACCTCGCGACGTTCGGATTTGCCCTGGCAAGTTTCATCGGCTGGTTTTTTAACATTTATATCGTGACGAACGAACGGATCGTTGACATCGATTTTTTCTATTTGCTGTACAAGAAATTTTCTGAAGCGGAACTGACGAAAATTCAGGATATTAATTACACCAGCGGCGGGTTATTGGCGGCGGTGTTTAATTTCGGGAATGTCGTGGTGGAGACCGCGGGGGAAGCACCCAATATTGACTTTGAGCTTATCCCGTTTCCGGAAAAAGTTGTGGAAACAATCCGGGAACTTACGGAACGCGGGGAGGGAGGATCCGTATGACACCGGCTGTTATCCCGTCATATGTCCTTTTGACACTGAAGATTTTCAGCATTGTAGGGTTGCTTATCTACGCTGTGTTTGCCGGCGTGCTTGTCCGTCAGGAACAACTTATGGCACATGTTTTAGAAGAACAGTTTCAGCCGATTATACGGGCATTGGTTATTGCACACCTTATTGCGACGGTCGTTCTTCTCCTGTTGGCGATTATTCTTCTCTAGCGTGCTAAGATAAAGATATGCATGTAAAACCCGCGGTAGGGTCTGTCGTGGGACCGACAAGTGTTACCCATTGGGCGCAAATACTTCAGTTGCCGACAGCGTACGGAGTCGTTGAGGTAGCATATCCGGATGGAGCTGCGAGAGCCGCAGGAATTCACATTTTAAGCATCTTGAGTCAACAATTGACGGACGGTCCTGTCAGTCTCAAAGCACTTTCCCGGATTGCAGGGGATGCGATGAAAGACGGGGTGCGCACCATACTGGTCGCGGTACCCGTCGGCAATATTCTCTATATTGTGCTTCGCGGCGCTGGGGACGTGTATCTTAAACGCGGCGGCGAGTTTGCCCGGCTTCTTTCAGGCGCCGGGGAAATTTCCGGTGAGGTGAAAATCGGCGATACGCTGCTTTTGACGTCGGCGGAATTTTCCAAAGCACTGCATCAGGACGAGCTCACACAGGTATTTGATCATTTACCCCCGGCAGAAGTAGCAGAACGTCTGACGCTGCTTCTTCATGAGAGAGAATACGGAGAAGGGAGTGCCGCATTGATTTTGCAGATAAACGATCTTTATGATGTAGAAATTCCGGATACGAGGGTTCAGGTGGCACCCGTATCGGGAGCCACCAAAACCGTACGTTCGCTTGTGCGCCTGCGGCGGTATCTATCCCCGATGTACATCAAATCCGCCGTACGCCGCGCCCGGACCCACCCCAAAAAAGCAACTGCGATACTGACGCTCGTTCTCACAGCGGTATTCGGCGTAAGCGTTCTGTTGGGTGTCGCCAAACAGTCAACCCGGATGAAAAATCAATCAGTTGTAAATACATTAAACGATGCACAACACGCGCTGGATGAAGGGGTGGCACTTGCCTCGTTAAACCCGGTGAAAGGCCGCCAGCGGCTAGTTGCCGCCAAGCAGTTATTGGAGCCCCTGCGTACGTCCGTGTCTGCCCGAAGCGTGGAAGGCGTGCAGGTTGCCAACCTTTACCGTCAGGTCACGGATAATCTTACGCAGTCCATGCAGATATACACCGTAAAACCGGAGCTATTTTTCGATGCGGGACTCGTGAAGAAAGACGGAAAAGTATCCTCAATCGGTTTTGAAGGTACCGAGATGGGAATCGTAGATCAGGCGACCAATACAGTCTACGCAGTGGACGTGACCAGTAAAAACGCCCGGGTGCTTGGCGGGGGTCCGACCTATGCAGGCCTTTCGTATGTGGCGATTCACGGAACATATGTGTATGTTTTGACGGATGCAGGAATTAATGAGGTAGGGATAACGGATAAAAAAACGACGGAAAATGTGGTGAAAAAAGATCCGCAGTGGGGAAATATTTCGTCACTGGTTTCCTTCGGGGGTAATTTGTATTTATTGGACAGAGAGAAGAGCCGTATTTGGAAATATGTGGCGACCGATACCGGATTTTCTGAAACCCGTGAATATCTCAACCCCGATACGCTTCCGGATTTGGGGAGAGCCTCGAGCATGGCAATTGACGGGTCGGTCTGGATCGGGACTGCTGACGGAAAAATTATGAAATTCACCCAGGGGAAACCCGATACGTTTACCCCCCAAGGCGTCAATCCTGCATTCGGCGAAAATTTGACCGTCTATACCAGCGATACAACGACGAATCTGTATGTCCTGGACGGGCAAAATAAACGAGTTGTCGTTTTGGATAAAGACGGGACGTATCTTGCGCAGTACGCGTGGCCCGAAGACGTGACCCCCACACAGCTTGCCGTATCTGAGGAACAGAAAAAGATATATCTTTTGGCCGCGGGCCAACTCTTCGCTATTACTCTAAAATGACGTAAAATAGGCTTGCCCGCCGAAGCTTTTGGCGAAGGCGAGGCCGTATGAAGATTTTCAATAAAAAAGCCACGTTTGAATATGAGATCCTGGAACGACTTGAGGCCGGGGTCAATTTGACGGGCGCCGAGGTTAAATCCATAAAAGGCGGCCACGCGCAGCTGACGGGGGCGTTTGTGCGGATTATCGGGAGCGAAGCCTACCTCGTCAATGCTCAGATTTTTCCGTATATTTACGCGCGTCCGGAAGGGTATGACCCCAAGCGGACACGGAAACTGCTTCTTCACAAAACCGAGCTCATCAGGCTCAAAAGCAAGCTGGAAGGCGCTAATTTGACCCTGGTACCCTTATCCTGGTATACTAAAGGCCCCCGAGTGAAGCTCGAAGTAGGTCTTGCGCGCGGCAAAAAGGAGTACGAGAAACGTGAGGTCAAGCGTAAGGAAGACCAAAGGAGAGAGTTAGAGCGGGATTATCGGGGAAAAGTAAAATAATGGGGACGTACAAGATTCGACAGTCCGACGTTCTTTAACATTGCAGGCCGACTTTGACTTTAGAGTCGTTAAACACAGAGTCAAAAACTAAATGCTGACGCTGAACAAGCCCAAGCAGCCCGATACGCAAGAGCATATCAATTTGCTTTTGCCTAAACGGCCATCTCTTGAACGTTTTCTTGGCGACATTCTTGAGGTGTAAACAAAGCTGAGGTGCAGCTATAAGGGTTCGACGTTCCTTTATAGCGAAGTCAATACGTCTTAATCCCGCTATTCATTTGTCAATCAATGAGGCGGGATGACAATTAAAGATTGACTACGCCTGTAGACATGTTTCGGGACATCGCTCTGGACGAGAGCTCATTACTCTCCGTCTCCACAACGTAAAATCCCTCAGTTGCTGCCGCAACTTCGGTATCACGTTACAAGCCATTTTTATGGATGGGTTTCAACGATAGATATTTTACGGCAGTCACGCCGCGTAAAGTCACGTCCGCGCGTGACCACGCGGTTTACGTGATGATCCCGCGTAGCGGGATTTTACGTGACCGTCATGTTTTACGTATATATCCTCCAAAGTCAAAAAGACAACAGTTTCTATATCGGTTTTACTCCTGACTTGCGTAATCGTCTTATTAAACACAATAAAAAACAGGTTACCTCGACAAAAGACAAAATTCCATACAAGATAATATATTATGAAGCATATTTGAATCGTAGAGACGCGACGGGAAGAGAAAAATTTTTAAAAAGTGGTAGCGGATGGAGGCTATTCAAAAGACAACTCAAAAATTATCTTTATGAATCTTCTTGATTTCATATTTCCCAAACGGTGTGTCGGGTGCGGGAAAATAGGGAAATATTTTTGTGCGGCATGTCGGGCAAATATTCGGGTTATTAAACCCAACGAGCCGATTTGCCCGATGTGCGGAAGGCCAGCCCTTGACGGCGCGACGCACCCCATATGCCGGACGCGGTATTCACTTGACGGACTCACCAGTTTTTTCCACTATGACGGCCCGGTGCGGAAAGCTATTAAAGCGATCAAGTATCGCTTGGTTTCTGATTTAGCAGAAGAATTTGTCAATCTTGTTTCAGTTAGAGATTTTGACGATTGTATCTTAATCCCTATCCCGCTTCATCCGTCCCGATTTCGACAGCGCGGCTTCAATCAAGCGGAAGTTTTAGGAAGTATTCTGGCAAAGCGGTTGAATGTGGCGGTCAGAACTGATATTCTTCGGCGGGTTAAAGAAACAGAGCCGCAGGTGTCTATCAAGAAGCGGGCTGATCGGCTCGAAAATATGAAAAATATTTTTAGTTGTAAAAATATAACTGGTAATATCCTTCTCTTTGATGACGTATGTACGACCGGCGCGACCATGAGGAGCGCGGCCACCGTGCTAAAGCGGGCAGGGGCTACGTGCGTTTGGGCCGTTTCTATGGCCAGATAATATGAATAAACGAATCGTTATTGTCGGCAACGGAACGCTTTCAAAAAAATGCCTGACAATAATTCAACGGGGGGATTACGTTATCGGCGTTGATCGGGCGGCCTCTTGGCTTATCCAGGAAGGCAGAATTCCTGATATGGCTATTGGTGACTTTGATTCGGTCACCAAAGAAGAATTGAAACACATTCAACAATCCGTTAAAAACATTCAGCGATTTCCAAAAGATAAGGACAGCACGGACATGGAACTTGCCGTCGTTCACGCGATTGAAATGAAGCCGACAGAAGTGCTCGTCCTCGGCGGGACGGGGAGCAGGATGGATCATACGATGGCAACGTGGCATTTATTGGATTTGTTACTGGAGGAAAAAATTCTACATGTGCTGTTGAATGAGACAAACAGAATTCGTCTTGTAGGCCGCGGGAAGACGATTATAGAAAAAGCGTCCTATAGATATATTTCCATACTTCCGTACACAAAAAGTATAATGCTTTCTTTGAACGGATTTCGATACAATTTGGTTTATAAAACACTACAACAAGGAACAACGCTCGGAGTAAGTAATGAAATACAAAAAGCTCAGGGGATAATCCGTATTTTCTCCGGCAAAGCGTGGGTTATAGAGAGTAACGATTAAATTAGGGTATAATACGAGGCACGGAGGGTTGGCTGAGCGGTCCAAAGCGAGGGGTTGCTAACCCCTTGAGTCTGAATAAGGCTCGCACAGGTTCAAATCCTGTACCCTCCGCCAGGGAGGGTGGGCGGGACGGTAACGCGCTAGTCTTGAAAACTAGTGGGAGCAATCCCTAACAGGTTCGACCCCTGTACCCTCCGCCCTTTGGTTTCCCCATTATTTGATATATACTAAATCCATGGTTGATACGGCCGACAATTCAGAGCAAAAAGTTAAACAGGAAGTGCTTCTTGCTTGGTCTTCCCCGTCACGGCTTTTCAAACGCAGGGATAAAGAGTATTTCACGAACATCGGGGCGATTGTTTTTCTTCTCATAATCATCCTGGTATTTGCCCGGGAGTTTTTACTCATTGCAGCGGTCGTATCCATCGTTTTTCTTATCTATGTTCTTTCCACCGTACCTCCGGAGGAGGTGACACACCGGATTACCAACTTGGGCATTGAAAGTGCCGGGCATTATTATCGGTGGGAAGAGCTTTCAGAGTTTTGGTTTGAAGAACAATGGGGGCAGGCACTCCTGGTGTTGCGGCCGGTATTCGGGACGCGTATCATCATTCTTTTGGCGACCCAAGATAAAACAGTAGTCCGTAAACTTATTGCCCAGTATATCCCGTTCCGGGAAAATCCTGAGAAAAGTTGGGTCGATAATGCCTCGTCATGGTTATCAAAGAAAATTCCCTTGGAGAAGCCTTCGTAGCCTTTTTGCGGTATAATAAACTCCATTGCTCCCGTAGTTCAACGGATCGAATGGGGGTTTGCGGAACCTCTGATGACAGTTCGACTCTGTCCGGGAGCGCCAAGGAGGGTTGGCTGAGTGGTCCAAAGCGACGGTCTCGAAAACCGTTCTCCCGAAAGGGAGGCACAGGTTCAAATCCTGTACCCTCCGCTTCAGTAAAATATATGACTATTACCATCTGCGGCAGTATGCAGTTTCATGCAGAAATGGCTAAAACGCAAAAAAAACTTGAAGCGCAGGGTTTCCACGTGCTGGTTCCCATAGAGCTGGGAAATGAGAAAACCAATGAGTCGTACATGAGTAGGGATGAAGATAAAATATCGACCAAAATTGAATATGATTTTATCCGCGAACATTTTAAAAAGATTGAGAAATCCGATGCCGTCTTGGTTTTAAACTACGAGAAAAAAGGAATCACCGGCTACATCGGCGGGAACACATTTTTGGAAATGGGATACGCGTTTGGACTCGGGAAGAAAATATATCTTTTTCGTCCGGTGCCGAAGATGGATTACAGCGTTGAAATGCACGCAATGAAGCCGATTGTGTTACACGGAGATCTTTTAAAGCTCTCGTAGTTTCCGCCAGAGGCGGATCAGCCTTTGGCTGACAATGGATCATTAATATATTGCTCTCGTAGTTCAATGGATAGAATACGCCCCTCCGAAGGGTGTGATTGCAGTTCGACTCTGCACGAGAGCGCAATCATCTGCTTACCCAGTCTTTTACTTCCTGTAACAAACCGGACCCGTTTGCTATCACCACGCCGATCAGGACGAGTGCCGTGCCTACTAAAAACGCAGGAGTGACTGTTTCTTTGAGGACTGTGACGTTTACGAGGATGCTAAATATCGGCCCTATATAATGCTGAAGCGATGCGGTAGTCGCTGATGAATGTTTGACTGCCCATTGAAATAAAAGATACGTGAATACCGTGACCAGCGTGCCCAGATGGAGAACCAAAAGAATGATTGACGGCTGCGCTATTATCCCGATATATCGGGATTGAAACGTGAATACGCTGATAAAAGCAAATACGATACACGCGGTAAACATAAACACGCTCGTTACCGTCAGCGGCGAGTATCCCTTTGCGGCGATTGAGTTCCGTGACCCGACGGTATAGAGTGCCCACACGAGGGCAGCTAAGAGGAAAAAGAGGTTACCCTGGATGTTGCCGGTTATAGATTCGCCCTTAGTGATAACAGGCAGAAGGGCGATAAATAGAACACCGATGAGCCCTAAAATGATTCCTGCGATTTTCTGTGCGTTTAACCGTTCTCCGATTAGTTGATGAGCCAGTATCGCAACAAGCATGGGTACCCCGGCGTAGATAAGCGTTGCGGCATTGGCTGTCGATACGGAAAGTCCCAGATAATAGAAAAGAATGTTTGCGGTAGCAAGTAATGACAAGGGAACCAGGTCGCGGATTATATGTTTTTTTTTAACGTTTGATTTCAGAAAGAACGGAAGGATGACGATAGATGCCACAAAGAACCGAAGGAATGCCGCGACATATGGATCCAGCTCGCGGACGACTATTTTTGATAGTCCGGCGGTTGACCATAGAAGTGACGCCAAGATAATGGCAATAAGCGCCTTCATTCGGGAAGACATGGAATCATTATAGTATAATTAACCTCATTGGAGAGGTCGCATAGTGGCCTAGTGCGCGCGCTTGGAGAGCGCGTATCGCCGCAAGGTGATCGCGGGTTCAAATCCCGCCCTCTCCGCAGCAGTCTCAGGGTTCTACCCGACCCGTTCACTACCCACGCTGTTTAACAGCCCAGAGAAGGTACGGGTGAGTGATTATGGGACAATAATTATGTATACATTTGTCGTTATTCTCTACAGCAATCAATCGCTTTCTGAACCACTGCGCCGAGTTTCGCAAATATACTGCTGGTGCCGGTCTGTTTTGGCTTTCTATTTTCGTTGATAAACGCTATTTCTTTCGACTCCATATGTTTGACGTCTTTTGTTTGGACCAGTCCCAAGTTCAAGCCCCAAAAGAGGCTGTAGAGTTGGTATGACTTCTGAAACATATCCTCGGCGTCGCCTTTGTTGCCCTTTGTAAGGGCTTTTGTTCCAACTTCCATAAACCGCATAGAGGCAGCAAGAAGGTGTTTGCTGATGCACCACACTTCGCCTTCGTAATCTTTGATAATCCGTTTGAGGGCGCTTTTTCGCATCTCACGGATTTCGTTTAAGAGGTCCAGATACTTCACGTCTTTGGTTTTGTTATAGGTAAAGAAAAAATGTTCCTCCATCGAGATGAGGTTCATAATGGCAATAGACAAATCTTCGTCGGAAGATAGGTCCAGTTTTTCGCCTTTTTCCATTTTTTTGACTTTATCCATAAATTCATTGATGTTTGGTTGCATTGGTTTATTCATAGACTGCCTCCTTTTAAATGGTTAATAGATACAAGACAAAACTTGAGATGGTTAACAGAAACACCGGCACGATGACTTTTTGATAGTAAATATAGATTTTGCCCTCATTCATCGTCCTGAGCCATTTGTCGATACCGACGCCCAATACAAAAACGAGTGCGCCGACGATCGTTCCTATGAGTACTTTATCGATTCCCCAGAGCGTGTTGCCGGCAAGCCCGATCATATGCGACCAATACAAAGGCGGGATAACAAAAAGAAGCATCAATAGAATTGATGTAATTTCCTTATGCGGTATTCTCCAGCCCTTCTTTCCGATCCAGTCGGCGAGCCACAGGCCACTGGAAAGGATCAGTCCGCCGATCCAGACACCGGTTACACTGTCGTCGATACCAATCCAACGCGAAACACCGAGACCGGCGGCAACGGCTACCGTACAAACCGGGCAGACAGCATGGACGGGTGAGGGAAAGGCAAATAATCCCAGAACGCTCAGTAAAGGTATGAGTTTTTTCATTTTATTCCCGCCTTTGCTGATAAATAGTTCATTACGTCAGGAGTACCGATAAAGCATTTACCCTCGGCATAGAGAAACGGTACGCCGATGGAATCCGTCGGTAACCCGCAGCTTTTGGCTGCCAGTATCATTTCGTCTGCATTTTGCTGATTATCATAGACTTCTTTTTTTGTGATGGTTACTTTTTCCCCGACGTTATTGTCTTTCATCCACGTTTCAACCTCTGCACAGTGCGGACAGGTGTTGCCGTAAAAGAAGACCGGAACAGCAGTCTGCGGATGTACAGAACTGGTGGTTTTTCCCTTACTGCCTATAGCAATGAAAGCGAGGAGTCCGACAATAATAATAATCAGTGCGCTTGTTATCAACGTTTGTTTATTCATTTTCCTCCTTAACTGCAATGTATGCACAATTCTTCAAGCTCACGGACCACACGGGCCGGTACCAGCTGAATCGTGATATGGGTTATATTATAGGCAGAATGAACCAGATCGTAGATACGCTTTAAGGTAGAGGCGTAATCCGTATCGCTTGTGATATCCGCTGCGATATGCGCGGTTAAAATCAGATCTTTTGAGCCGGTGTTCCATACATGAAGATCGCTGACGGACATAACTCCCCTGATAGTCAGAAGATCTTGTTTTAATTTCTTCATGTCCAGTGAACTTGGGACGCCCTCCATAAGGACATGCACAGTTTCGAGGATAAGTGACAGTGCCTCTTTGGCCAACAGGAGCGACAGAACCAGTGAAATTCCTGCATCAGCCCACTGCCAGTTGAAAATAAGTACCAACAGCGCCGCAACGATAACACCGGCTGAAAACAGCGCATCCTGCAGTGAATGCAGGAACGCGGACCGGACATTCATGCTCTCCTGCGCGTGCGCATGCAGGAGTTTCGTGGCAATCATGTTGCCGGCAAATGCCACGAGTGCCATCCCAAGCATCCATCCGCCGGATATGGGCTCCGGATGTAATAGCCGCTTAACCGCTTCATACCCGATGAATACGATGGAGACGAGTAAGAACGTACTGTTGAGAAGCGCTATCAGCACTTCCGTGCGCTTATAGCCGTAGGTATGCTTTACATCAATTTTTTTGGAACTGACCTTTTCTCCAATGAGGCTCATGACCATGGCCCCCACATCAAAAAAGTTGTGGACCGCATCGGAGATAATGGCAAGACTGCCTATAAAGAAACCGACGATGATTTCGACAACGGTGATGACAACATTTATGGCTATAGAATATAGTAAGTTTTTTTCTTTCATATTACAGAATGATCAGTGAAACGAGTATCGTTCCCAAGATTGCCCAGATAACGTCTTTTTTCAGTTTTACAACAACGAGAAGCGTGGCTAGGAATATGAGCCAGGTCTGCCAGTTAATCAGAGATTTTTCGCCAAAAGAGAGGGCAACGGACGCGATAATGCCGATAAACCCGGCAAGGAATCCTTTAATTATCACCCGGACAATCTTTAAGTGTTTAATCTGCTCATGAAATTTTCCGAGGATCAGGATAAGAAGAAGCGACGGCAGGAAGACGGATACCGTGGAAACCAGCGCACCGAGCCATCCGGCAACTTTATACCCAATGAACGCGGCGGTAATAAAGACCGGTCCCGGTGTAATCTGGCCGATAGCGATGCCATCCCGAAACTCCAAGAGAGATACCCAGTGTAAACCATCAACCACGATATGCTGGATGAGTGGAATGGTCGTAAATCCTCCGCCGAAGGCAATGGACCCGATTTGAAAAAACGTGGCAGAAAGCAACCAATAGATAGAATGGGACAAAAACAGGAGTACGGCACCTGCAGCAAGAGCAATAAGGAGATACAGAACATCGCGGCTCACAATTGTGCCTTTTGTTGCTGCGGGCAAAGCGTTGGTATGTTGCAGATGGAAACCTTCAAATTCGTGTGTGAAGAAATAGAACAGAAAGCCCAGAAAGCCGGACAAGAGAATTATAAAGACAACGTTGATATGGGTGAAAACTGCCAGGGAAAAACCCGTAAGTGCGATCAAAAACCCTTTGTAATCCTTCCGGTCGGCTTTCCCGAAGACCGGTTTAGAAAGCTGGAGGATGGCGTTTATAAGAAGTCCCACCACGAGTGCGCCCAAGCCTGCAAATAATTTTTGGACCAGAGACAATGAGTGATATTGAAAGTACAGAACCGAGAGCACAGTGGTAAATAGGAACGCCGGAAACACGTATAAAAACGACCCGACAATCCATCCGAGTATTCCTTTCATCCTATATCCCAGATATCCAAGGAGTGCAACACCCGTGGCTCCGGGTAAGATTTGTGCCAGACTTAAGGTGTTCATAAAGTCTTCCTCTGCAACCCACTGGTGTTTATGCACCAATGCCTTTTTCATCTGGGCAATAATTGCAGGGCCGCCATAGCCAATTATGCCGATATAACTGACGACTTTGGCAAATTCCGATAGTTTAGGTTGTTTGTTTGTCATGATTGGTATCAGTTGATAATTCTTCCTGCCGGTTGGTGAGTTCCGTTGCAACATTTGCGATTACGCCGGTATTCCGGACGATTTCCTGGGCCTTTTCTCGCGTCGTAACTGGCGCCTGGACAAAGGAAATGGCTCCCATGGGACACAGATTGGCGCAGGTCTGACAGGCAACCAAACAGTGACCGGGATTGGCAACAACCGCTTTTTTCCGCTTATAATCGAATTTATAGACACCCCGGCCGCATGTCGTGGCACACATGCCGCACCCCACGCATTTGGATTCATCAATTACGGGATTCCATTGAATAGTACTCCGATCAACACCATGCCATTTGTCAAAATTATTATTATTTTGCATATAACCTCCTTTTCTTAGCTTCCGCAACTGCAGCGGAATTTGTTTCCGCTTCGATTATTTTTAATAAAAAAAACATGAGAGAAACTCTGTTCTATTTTCGTTGAACCGCACTTTGGACAGCAAAACTTCTTTGGATCTTTTTTATCATATTCCTCAAAGTTGGCTTCCAAAGAAAAGCTATTTTGGCACTGTTGACAAATAAAACTATATGTTGGCATACGTTAAGTAAATTTTAGTTTATCCATAATAAATTTTGTAGTTTCCGAAAAAAACAAAGCTGAGAAACCAAATACTGTCACCATAAACCATTCGTTTGTCTCAAGTGCCGTTGTTTTAAACAGGGATGATAAAAGAGGAACTTGAATGATTAAAAACGTAGTGGAAACTGAAGAAATAACAGCTAAATTCAGCCATTTATTGGAAAAAGGGTTGGATGCAAAAATTGAGCGGTCGCTTCTGCTATTGAAGCTGTTAACCATTTCCATCATTACCATGGTGGCAAAAATGATTGTTTGAGCTTTGATTAAATCGACTTTTGATAAAAGATAATGAAATTGAGGGATTAATACCACTACCATATTAACAGCCAAGACAAGTATCAGGATAACTGATTTTCGGGAAAAGATGCTTTCTTTTTTGGGAACGGGTTTTCTTTCCAAGATATCTTGAGATGGCGGATCAATACCCAGAGCCATTGCCGGCAAACCGTCAGTAGCCAAATTAATCCAAAGAATCTGCACTGTTGACAAAAGAGGAGGCAGCCCGACGAAAAAACCGCCGCCCAAAACCAATATCTCGCCGATATTGCACCGCAGAAGATAAAACAGGTATTTTTTAATATTGTCAAAAATCTCCCTGCCTTTTTGTATCGCTACAACTATCGTAGCAAAGTTGTCATCAGCCAGAATCATATCTGAGGCTTCTTTGGTGACATCAGTGCCGGCAATTCCCATGGAAATACCAATATCCGCTTTTTTCAAAGCCGGAGCGTCATTGATGCCGTCTCCGGTCATGGCAACCACAAAACCTTTTTGCTTTAAGAGACTGACTATGCGTAGTTTGTGATGCGGCGAAACCCGGGCATAAGATCTTTTCTCAACAATCTTTATCAGTTCCTCATCAGAAAGGCTATCCAATTTACTTCCTTCAAGTATTTGTTCTGAATCGCCTTCCTTGAAAAGACCAATTTGCCGGCCGATGCTTAAAGTGGTTTGAACATGATCACCGGTAACAATAATCGGTTTGATGCCCGCAGAAAAACAAGCCTTAACAGCTTCAGCAGTCTCTTCCCTTGGCGGATCAATCATACCGACAAGCCCAACAAAGATAAGGTCCTTTTCAATCATGTTTGCATCCAGATTTTCCAAATTTTGAGGCAAATCACCCTTCCGAATCTCTTTGTAAGCAAAAGCTAAAACCCGCAGGGCTTTCCCGGCCATTGCTTCCGTTTTTTTCAATATTTCCTCAACAGACCTATTCTTTAATTCTTTCATCACTCCATTTTCCTGTATTTTGGAACAGCGCTCCAAAATACTTTCCGGCGCTCCTTTTACCGCTACAAGATATGTATCTTTATCGCCGAGTGGATGAATAGTGCTCATCCTCTTTCTTTCCATCTCAAAAGCCGCTTCTCCAACACGGGGAAGATCTTTCTGGCTTTTTTCTTGGTTTAAACCAGCCTTGGCCGCTAAAACTACCAGAGCTCCTTCAGTCGGATCACCGTTTATTACCCACTCCTTGCCTTTTTGTTCCAAGACGGCATCATTACATAGAAGCCCTATTTGGGACAGCATTAAAAATTCTTTATCTTTTGTGGGATTAAAATCGCCTTTCTCAAGAAGGAAGCCTCCTTCCGGGTCATATCCGGCGCCTTCAACAAAAACAGTCTTTCCATTCACAAAAACCTCTTTAACCGTCATTTCATTTTTAGTCAATGTGCCTGTTTTATCAGAACAGATAACGGAAACACTGCCCAAAGTTTCCACCGCCGGTAATTTTCTGACAATTGCCTTTCTTTTGGCCATCTCCCAGACTCCGATTGACAAGGAACCGGTAACAACAGCCGGTAAGGCTTCGGGTACGGCTGCTACCGCCAAACTCACGCCCCACAGAAACATTTCTAAAGCAGGATACCCCCGCAAAATTCCTAAGAATGAGGCTATGGCACAAACAACAAGTGATCCTATCCCCAACTGTCTGCCGATTTTTTCCAACCTCAGCTCTAAAGGAGTTTTTTCTGTTTCGACCGAGCTGATCATTTGGGCAATTTTGCCAAACTCCGTATCCTGGCCTGTGGCCACGACAACCGCTTTGGCATGACCGTGGGTGATAATAGTTCCGGAATACACCATGTTTTTCCGATCTCCCAAGGTAAGCCCTTTTTCTTTTAAGACCACATTATCTTTTTTGACGGACAAAGACTCTCCGGTTAACACCGCTTCGTTTATTTCCAGCCCCATTTCTTCCACGATTCGGGCGTCAGCGGATACTTTATCGCCAACACTTAAAACCAGAACGTCTCCGGGAACAATATTTTGGGAAAGAATCTTTTGCAGCTCGCCATCTCTTAGAACATTGGCCTCAGGAGCGGTCATTTTCTTTAAAGCCTCAACTGCATTTTGTGGAGAAGTCTTTTTTTCTTCCGCCAGTTTGTTTGGTCCGAATTCATTTAACCTTTTTTCCGCCTCTTTAGAGGCTAAACCTTGAGAATCAGTTTTTAGCAACTGAAAAATTTCATTAGTTTTTAGTAGATGCAGATTTTGGGTAATTTCTTCTTTATTTTCCATTTTTTATATGCCGCTAAATAAAAACTGTAAATAATAAATTCCGGTCAAAAGAAAAACACTGGCGACTGCCTTTCGGCTAATCTTTTCGATCTTCTGAACAAGAGAAAACGCCTTCCCGACTTTTTGTATGCTGAAAGCGATCAGAAAGGCAAATATAATCACGGGCAGTCCAGTACCGAGAGCAAAAATTGGTGGCAGTAAAAGTGACGCTGAGGATTTTAAGACCAACGGAATAAGTGCACCGAAAAATAATACCCCGCTATAGGGACAGAAAGCCAGGGCAAAAAGACAACCTAAGAGGAATGAACCCAAATAACCTTTAGTCGCCAGTTTTTCTTTGAGTTTTTCGATTCTGTCATTTTTAGTTTTGAAGTTTAGTTTTATGACATCAAACATGATAAGAGAAAGAAAAATAAGAATGGGTCCTAAAGCTTTTTCTCCCCAACCCTGAAAAATCCTCGAAACCTGGAAAGAAGAAAAACCAAGATAAATCACCAAGGCCAAAACGGTGTAACTTACCCCCCTGCCCAAAGTGTAATAAAACCCGTTTAAAATAGTATTCTGGGGAGTTTTAATGTCTTTGGATATGTAAGCAATAGCGGTAATGTTGGTTGCTAGAGGGCAAGGGCTGATGGAAGTCAACACGCCTGTTAAAAAGGC
>JAPLWC010000097.1 GCA_026396845.1 Candidatus Gottesmanbacteria bacterium | reverse complement strand
AACCCATTTTCCGATTATCTGGACCAGGCGGTGGATCTGAGCTACGAATATATAGGGGTAAGCGATCACAATCCGAGCATCGCAAACCATAGTGAAAAGCAGATTGTTGAAATTATGAAGCGCCGTAAAGAAGCTTATGAACACAAATATTCCTCATGGCGGAAAAAGAGTAATAAAAATGTTCATTATTTCCTATTATGCGAGGTTGATATGCTCCCGGATGGAAAATTAGCATTACCAGACGCGGCATTCGCGTACGTTGACGGAGTCATTGCATCATTGCATTCAAGTTTTACCCAGGACAGAAAAACAATAACGAAACGTATTATTACCGGACTTACAGGAAATCCGAAAGTTCGGATATTCGGTCATCCTACCGCAAGACTGCTCGGGAGCCGCGAAGGGGTAGATGCCGACTGGCAGGAGGTGTTTGCGGTGTGTAAAGTACAGGATATAGCATTGGAGATAAATGCCGGACCGGGACGCCTGGACCTGCCCGATACGCTCGTCTATGATGCAGTGAAGGAAAAACTGAAATTTTGTATCAGCACGGACTCCCATTCGGTGGAAGGCATGGATCTCATTCGGTACGGTGTGTCCGTCGCCCGACGCGGATGGGCAACAAAACATGACATCCTTAACACCTTGGGGTATAATGAATTCCGTACATGGCTAATGAAAGGAGCATAATATGAGTCCACTTATTGTTATCGGTATCATCGTTTTGGTTCTTGTTCTCTATGTTTGGTCACTCTATAACGGCCTGGTAACGCTCAAGATGCGCATTGAAGAGGCGTGGAGCCAGATAGACGTGCAGCTTAAACGTCGTGCAGACCTTATTCCAAATCTTGTGCAGACCGTCAAAGGTTATGCAAAACACGAGAAGTCCATTATGACGGCGGTAACGGATGCGCACAAGGCAATGCTCGGGGCCACGAGTTTGGCAGCAAAAGCAAAAGCGAGTGACGTGCTGTCCGGCGCTCTGGGGAAACTTTTGGCGATTGCAGAAAATTATCCGCAGCTCAAGGCAAACGATAGTTTTATCCAGTTACAAAAAGAACTCTCCGATACGGAGGATAAAGTGGCCTATTCGCGTCAGTATTACAATAGTTCCGTTTTGGAATTTAATACAAAAATTCAGGTATTTCCCAATTCTCTCTTGGCATCGGGCTTAGGATTTACCGGTAAAGAATTCTTCGGGGCAAGTGAGGCAGAACGGAAGCCCGTGAAGGTGAACTTCGAATGACAATTGCGTCTGAGATCCGATCAAACGTGACGAAAACGTACGTCTTTATGACGCTGTTTGTGGTGTTTGTGATTTTTGCAGGTTACGTGATGGGCAACGCGCTCGGGTACGGTAATTCCTGGATGTTTATTGCCGTTGCATTTTCGGTCATTTCCAGTTTAGTAAGCTACTATTGGGGGGCGGACATGGTATTAGCCATGTCGCACGCTAGGCCAGCTGACCGTCAGCGGGATTTTGACTTTTTTACCGTTGCGGAAAATCTTGCAATTGCAGGTGGTATTCCTAAACCGAAATTATATGTCATAGATGATACGGCGATGAATGCATTTGCAACCGGCAGGGACCCGGAGCACGCCGTCGTTTGCGCTACAAGCGGCATTCTTTCGCGTCTGGACCGGCGGGAACTTGAAGGCGTTATTGCTCACGAACTGTCTCATATCAAAAATTTTGACACGCGGCTTATGGCAGTCGTTGCGGTACTGGTTGGCACAATAGCATTTTTGGCTGATATGTTTATGCGCACGCTCTGGTGGGGCGGCGGGCGCAGGAGCAGGGATAATGATAATAATCTCGGTGGGATTCTTATGATCGTGGGGATAATCCTTGCCATACTGTCCCCGATTATTGCCACACTGATACAGCTGGCTGTTTCACGAAAACGGGAATATCTGGCCGACGCGAGCGGCGCTCTTCTTACCCGGTACCCGGAAGGACTTGCGCGGGCTCTCCAAAAACTATCGAATGACAAGGAAGTGCTCGAAGCGGCAACCAACGCCACGGCACATTTGTTTATCGTCAATCCGTTTAAAGGGAAGAATTTCGGCGCGTGGTTTTCCGGCCTCTTTGACACGCATCCGCCGATTGCCGAGCGGATTAAACTACTTCGGGCGATGTAAGCCTGCTATAATTACTTGTAATGAATCTCCGGACGCGGGTTGCGATTATTTTCGGTAAATTAGTTTCAATACTTAGTAAAACATTTGCTCTGGGTGCAGGCGCGACGTGGCCGGGGGAAATAGCTCTTCGAATACAACCGCGGATATTGCGGATTCTTTCCGCCAATTTGCCTCACATTATTTTAGTTGCCGGAACGAATGGCAAAACCACAACAGTTAAAATGATAGAAACAATTTTGACACAAACCGGCAAGACAGTGCAGAGAAACGCAAGCGGTGCGAATTTAGATAATGGCATCGTTTCCGCTTTTTTGGCGGATATGAAGGCCAAATACTACATATTTGAAGTCGATGAGGCGACATTGCCGAATGTACTGAAGGATTTGACTCCGGAGATTATCGTCCTGACTAATCTTTTCCGTGACCAGCTGGACCGGTACGGGGAGGTAGACACCATTGCCGAAAAATGGCTTGTGGCACTCGGAGGGATAGAGCTCCAGACCAATGTTATCGTCAATGCCGACGATCCCCATCTGGCATTTATCGGATCCAAAATTTCCGCACAAGTGAAATACTTTGGTCTTGAGGACCCGTCATTATTTTTGCCGAAGATGCAGCACGCCACCGATACGATTTATTGTCCCAACTGCGGAGCACGGCTGACGTTTGCGGGTGTGTACTTCTCACACTTAGGCAAATGGGCATGCGGCAACTGCTCGTTCGTGCCACCCAAAGAAGATGTGACAGCGAGTGATTTTGTAAGCCCATTGGAAGGAATTTATAACAAATACAATACGCTTGCTGCGGCATTGACGGCCCAAACATTAGGTGTTACAAAGTCAGATATACGCGAAGCGCTAACTCATTTTACGCCGGCATTCGGCAGGATGGAGAGAATCGGGAGGAATATTATTCTGCTGTCCAAAAATCCTACTGGGTTTAATGAGTCGCTGCGCACTGTCGCGGCATCCAAGGAAAAGGGACCGGTATTGTTCGTTTTGAACGACAGGATTCCAGACGGCCGCGACGTAAGCTGGATCTGGGATGTTGATTTTGAAGAATACCGGGATTTTCCGAAATATTACGTTAGCGGCGATCGGGCGCTCGATATGGCCCTCCGGTTAAAATATGCAGGCATCCAATCAACAATAGTTAAAGATATTCCTCAAGAAGATATGCTGTGGATTTTGCCGACGTACTCCGCAATGCTTGATATCAGAAAGAAACTTACCGGGAGAAAAATATTATGAAATTAGCAATAACGATCGGCTGGTTATATCCGGAACTCATGAGTACGTAGGGCATTACTACATGACCGGTGACGGGAAAAAGCTTGAGGGGTTGGGAATTTTTGACATGGAAAGTAAACACTTCGGAAAAAGTAAACCCCGTTGCATAGGGAACACAATCGGGAAAATTGATTTTACAGATAAAGATACTGTTGTCGGGTTTGAAAACCATGGCGGCAGAACATATTTAGGTCCCGGCGTAAAACCGTTTGCCAAAGTTATCAAAGGCTGCGGAAACAATGGCGAGGATGGCACAGAAGGAGCTGTGTACAAAAACTGCATCGCCACCTACTCCCACGGCCCGTTCCTGCCGAAAAATCCCCACATCGCCGACTGGCTGATTGCGAAGACACTTGAAGTAAAATATAAAAAGAAAATCCCATTAGAGCCGCTTGACGATTCTCTCGAATGGCAGGCACATGAGTTTATGCTGAGTCGCTGATTGCTATCATGATCCGTTTCATGATAGCGGAATATAGTAATTATTTTATTCCCACAAAATCAATTTTCCGGTAGACTTTGCGGATTTCGTCCCAGAATTTTTGGGAGAGATTGGAGCTGAATTTGCCGTACTGGCCGGATTCGGTTTTGCCGCAGAGAATCCGCTCATATTCGCGGATGACATCCAATACCTCCGATCCCAGCGCATTAAATCGGTCCTTATTCATGTCGGGGTTGAGGACAAATGCGTCGTGCACCTGCGTAAAATTGTCAAATAACTCTTTATTTTCCTCAACCATCCGCTGGAACATGGTTTGATATTTTTGCATGGATAGATTATAGCAAATGTTCTATAATGGCGGTATCTATGGCAATAGCAAAAATAAAAAAATTTACGTCAGAAGACGTCCACAAAATCGCAAAACTCGCTAACATCCCCATTACTACCCATGAGCAGACGGCATTCGCAGAAGGGTTCAATACGACGATAAAAGTCGTTGATACGTTATTTTCCGTCGACGTAAAAGGAGTCGTTCCTACGAGCCAGGTGACGGGATTAGAAAATGTATTCCGTGAAGATGAAATAGACGGAACTAGGAAGTTCACCCAGGACCAGGCACTTGCCAACGCGCCGCGTAAACACAACGGATATTTTGTCGTAGACCAGATACTTGAGGACGATTAAGTATGAAACTCAATACCTTGACATTGAAAGAAGCGATTGATAAGGTACAGCACAAAAAAATTTCTATTCCTGAACTATACAGGGACATTGATGACGCGATTGCAGATAAAAATGCCCAGTTAAATATTTACCTCACACATAACAATACAGCAGTGGCGGAAGCGGAAAAACAACTCACAAAACCATTAGCGGGGGTACCGGTGGCGGTGAAAGATAACTTTTTAACTCAAGGCATGAAAACAACAGCAGCCTCGAACGTTCTGAAAAATTTCATTCCGCCGGCAGACGCGACTGTTGTTACACGACTAAAACGATCAGGCGGGATCGTAGTCGGAAAAACGAATATGGACGCCTGGGCACACGGCAGCAGCACAGAAACGTCGGACTTCGGCCCGACTAAAAATCCCAGAAATCCGGAGTA
>JAPLWC010000044.1 GCA_026396845.1 Candidatus Gottesmanbacteria bacterium | reverse complement strand
CCTGGTCGCCGCATAGCGCGTATACGAACCGTCAGAGCTATGTAAATCCGAAAGGAGGCGCATTTACCCTTGTAACGCCGTATCTCGAGCACCCGCCGCTCTTTGGCCTCGTCGCCGGAGGATTTGCCCTTCTTACTGGTGAGCACTCATTTGGTGATTTACAGATACCTACCATTCGTTTCCTGGCACTGGCCCTCGGTACGCTTTCAATTTATGCCGTTTATCTGGTGGCACGGGAGGCCTACGGGAAGAGGATCGGTTTGTTATCCGGATTTCTCTACGCTATTATTCCGTCTGTTGCCGTTGGTTCACGTTTGGTGCAGAACGAGAATTTTTTCATCCCTTTTTTCCTGCTTTCGCTATATTTTCTCCAGCGGTATTTGAAGACAGACTCCCGCCGTTACTTTTGGTTATCGACCGGTATTGCCGCTGTCCTCCCTCTTGCGAAAGTGCCGTGGATAGCCGCACCGGCTGCTGTGAGTTTTATCTTATTGTACAAGCGCCGCGTGAAGGACACCTTCGCTGTCGTCATATGCACTGCCTTTTGTTTTTCGCTATTTCTTATATATGGATTTGCATTCGACCCACAGTTATTCATCAAATTATGGCAGTTGCAGCTTGCCCGTTATGATTTAAATTTTGACAGCGTCTTTGCATTGTTTCAAATTCCGTATCTGACGGACAGACTATATCTGGACGGTTGGATATATGCGGGGTGGGCGGCGTTGCTGTTGGTTTCCCGCAACATTAAAAAGCACTACGTGATACTCTTTGGATTCTTCGCGTATTTTCTTGTCTTTGTATTGGCTATTCCCAACGAACCGGGTCACGGGTGGTACCGGTATCCTTTTTATCCGTTTCTTACCATTTCGTTGGCTGTCATAGCTCGCGAAGTTTTTAATAAAGATTGGATACCGACATATTTCTTCTTACTCCTCACCGGATTATCAATGCTCGCAAATGTCTGGACACCGCTTTTGGGATTTTCGTATGTCATTTATCGGTCCTATATTTTCCTGTGTAGCGCCGGTCTTATTCCCATAGTCCTGCCGAATAAGCGTTTTGAGAAAATTATTAGCCGGGTAAACTATGTCACACTTCTGGTCGTTTTCTGTGTATCGGTCTGGTCTCTTCTTTCCTATACCGAACAGTAGTAAAATCCCACTATGACACAAAGATTGCCGAACGTAACAGTTACTATCCCCACATTCAACAGCGCAGAAACACTCGCAATCTGTCTTCATGCACTCCGTGTACAGAGTTACCGAAATATAGACATTTCCATCGTCGACAGTTATTCAGAAGACGAAACGGTTTCTGTTGCTAAAGAACAGGGGATTAAAAATATTTATTATTATCGGGGTGGACTGCTGGGATCGCGCCTGCAGGGGATTATGCACGCCAAAGGCGAGTATGTGCTGCTCTTGGATAGCGATCAGATACTTACAAAACATAGTATTGCCGCATGTGTTAGACAATGCGAACGACAGGGGACAGATATGATCGCGCTGGAGGAAGACGTCTATGAGTGTACCAACTGGTTGCAGTGGCTGTTTAAAATGGACAGAAAAGTTATTAATACCGTAAATAATCTGGATCCCGAAACAGGAGCTATTCTGCCGAGATTTTTTCGGAAAAGCATTTTGTATGAGGCGATGGGTGCCATACCACGGGATATAATTAATTCGGTCGGGGGACCTGACCACGCTATCCTATATTATGAATCGAGGAAGGTATCAAACAACGTAGGTGTGGTGAAAAATGCGGTACGTCACATGGAGATCAAGTCGCTCGTACAGTTTATTAAAAAATGTTACCGGTGGGGATCTACAAGTTATACCGCAAAAACGATTTCAAAATACGCAAACCTTATGAAGCGGAAGGAGCGGTTTCGATCCGGAATATTTACTCGGGGGCTCATGATAGCAAGTCTTGCATCTTTGCTGCTTTTGGTTCTGAAAGGTGTTCCGTATAAGATAGGGTATACCGTGGCACGCATAAAAGTATCGTACAAGTGAACATATTTTAACAGAATGTTTAATCGGGAGTAGTACACGCGTATTTGATCACATTTAAGGTACGGAAAAATGAAAAATACCGAACTTGTTTCTATCATTATCGTCAATTGGAACGGTTTGCGATGGCTCCCTGATTGTTTTAACAGTCTTGCGGTACGCAAGCTGCTTTTAATGGATCAGCCTGATAGGCTGGACGCCATAGGTGCATTTTTGACACGGACGGGTTTTCTATATCATTATGGTTTCCATACAAAAAATACGAAGTCGCTCGATAAAGAAATTGAATTATATACCGTGAAAGGTGCATGCATGATATTTAGAAGAAATGTATTGCGGAAAATATGTGTAGAAGGTAAACTGTTTGACCCTTTGTATTTTGCATATTTTGAAGAAACCGACATATGTCACCGGATTTGGCTTGCCGGGTACCGGATTATGTATATACCGTCTTCAGTTATTTATCATAAAGCCGGTGGGACAAGCTCGGCCATGAATAATACGTTTATTCAATATCATTCATTCAAGAACCGGATACAATCGTATCTGACGAACTTAGATTTCAGCAGCTTACTTATTATTTTGCCCACACATATATTGTTAACCACCGGATATACGCTCGCCGCGTTTTTCCGGGGGAAAATTAAATTGGGATTTGCTATTATCCGTGCAATGGTATGGAATATTTGGTATTGGCGTGTCACGCTGGATAAGCGGCGCTTTGTGAACAAATACATACGTAAGGTTTCAGATTTATCCCTGTTTCCGCATATAATCCGGTCACCGGGATACTCTTATTTTCTAAAATTAGCAAAAGGCCTGTCTCTGTATCAACATGAATAACTTGAGATTACACAATCGGACAATTCAGGATCTGTTCGTTATTGGAATATTTGCCCTGTGTGTAGGTTTTGCCTATCGGTATCTCCCACAGATGTATTTTTCTCATGATGAATGGAGACAGCTTGCGGGTGTATTGATAAACGGGATTTGGAATGGTCTCTCATCAATACCGATACCGAATTTACTTTTCGGGAACCGGCGCGCATTGGGGTTCATTATTAACAGCGCCATTTTATATTTTTTCCCGTTTAAGAGTTATCCTTTTATTGTTCTTTTTTACGTGGGACATGCGGCGAATGCGTTTCTTTTATACCGATTAGTATCCAGGTTGGCAAAAAACAGAGGGATTGGTTTCGTGGCCGCATTATTTTTTGCGATTGCAAGTAGGCATCAACAGGCATTGACGTGGATAGGTGCGGGGGTTGAGGCCATTGGTTCGCTATTCTTCCTTCTGTTGGCGTTGAATGTGTATGTCGCATATTGGGAACAGCATTCAGCAAAAAAACTTATTCTTTCCGCACTTTTACTGTATATTTCCTATCTGTTTAAAGAAGATGTGCTTTTTATACCAATAGTTGTCACTATCGCATTCGTAAGCCCATATTCCGCCGCACGGAAGCATGTAAAGTTAGCTGTATTACTACTTTCTACATTACTGGGCACTATCGGAATTTTTCCGGCGTTACGGCTGTTCGGCTCTTATACAACAAATCCTCAGGGGTTTACCGGTACGGCAATCGTCCTAAAACAATTGTTAAATATCGTATTTTATCCTTTGGTTTCTTTAGGACAATATTTTCTCCCGTATCGGTTTGTGTATAAAGCGGCTGACTGGGTACTCCGCGAATGGTATCCGTTTATGAATACCGGCGGAAACATGGAGACTCTTTTGCATTTTCCGCTCGCAGACATGGTGTCGCTCATCGCTTCGTTTATCGTCGCCACACTGTTCGGAATTGTTGCCGTGAGAGACAAAAAACATAGGCCATTGATACTTATGGCAAGTGTTTATTATATAGCAAGTTTTTTTCCCATCGCATTTCATCTGATCCATCGATACGATTCCTATATTGAGTCCAGATATATGTACGTAATCACTCCGGCTGTCGCCGTTTTGTTTGCATGCTGTGTCTATTATGCCTGGATGCTTTGCAAAAAGCAGAAAAAGTATGCGGTGATCGGTAAAGCGCTGCTGGTATGCATCGTTGGGATTTATCTCTTCAAGGAAGCAACGGTGACACAACGGGAGGTAAAAGTATATGCCATCCAGGGGAATGAAATGACCGGTTTTATGAGGGCGATGCAAACAGCGTTACCGAAGGTTCCCAAACATATGGTGCTCCTTATCGAAGGAGACAGGACATATTATTATGACTATAATAGTCTGCCGTTTCTGCTAGGTGCGGGATATATCGTAGGTATCATCTATTATCCAGGTGGAACGATACCTCCTAACATGCTCCAGAAGGAGACTCTGATAGGATTCGGTTCCCAGGGCGTAGTAAACGATGGGAAGAAGCTCTTCGGTTATTACTGGAATAGGAATGATCTGAAGCGCGACTTACAGACGAAACACGAATTTAGTTCTGATCAGGTCATGGCCTTCACGTTTACGTCTACGACAAACACGATAACCGATGAGACAAAACAAATACGCGATTTTCTTGATTCGCCATGAAACAACAGGATTATTCCGGTAAGACTGCAGTTATCGTTTGCCACGATGTGATGATTGGGCCTCCACACGAGCTTCGTGACTACTTGATTCAGCACAAGATTGCGCGCCTAGTTTTTATCGGACACAGAAACAGAGCTCGATTGGAGAACGACATTCATCGTTCATACTGCACAACGTA
>JAPLWC010000062.1 GCA_026396845.1 Candidatus Gottesmanbacteria bacterium | reverse complement strand
CATCCAATAACACCTGAGTCCCTACCACATTGGTTTTTACAAAGGGAGCCGGATTGTGAATCGATCGGTCCACATGGCTTTCAGCGGCAAAATGGACAACCATGGTGACACCATCCATTGCTGTCTGCACGATGGCAGGGTCGCAAATATCACCGTGAATGAATGTATAGTGAGAATTTTTCTCAACTGATGCTAAATTTTCAAGATTCCCTGCGTAGGTAAGTTTATCAATATTGACAATGGAATCCTCAGGATGGTTTGCCATCCAGTAGAGAATAAAATTTGACCCGATGAATCCGGCGCCGCCGGTAACTAACAATTTCATAAGTTAGAAAGTTAATAAAGTTATAAACGTGTGACTATGTTATGTTTTTATTTGTGATCGGCATGCCCTGCACCCAATCATATCCGATATCCGAATCGTTATACGGCACGCGCCCTTCTTCTGTGGGATCATAGGTCCGATTCGTTACGTAAACAAAATGGCACGGCCCTTCCAGCACTTTCATGCCATGGGCAACGCCGGACGGGATTTTCACGATGACATTATCCTGTGTATCTCCGAGAATAAACTCATTCAGTTCCTTGTAGGTCGGCGAATCTTTTCGGAGATCATACACGGCCATTTTGATTTTTCCGGCCGCACAAAACCACCAATCGGTCTGGGTTTTATGTACGTGCCAGGCCTTCACTACGCCAGCAACCATAAATGTATGCGAGAGTTGACCGAATCCTTCGGCAAAAAAATCATCGGTGCAGCGGATAAGCTCTTCAAAGTATCCCCGTTCATCAGGGTGACGGACAAGCTTTTTTACCAGCACTCCGGTAATCATAATTTCCCCTCTTTCACGAACCGTGCGACCTCAGTATTGGCGCGCAACAGCTCGTCAAACGACGTTCCGGCATCGATCCACCAATCAATGATGTCGCACATGAGCCTTCCGTCTTTAAGATAGAGATTATTAAGATCCGTCACTTCAAGTTCTCCCCGCTCCGACGGTTTTAATTTCCGGATATATTCGAACACCCTTCCGTCGTAGATATACACGCCGATCTGGGCAATATCGGATTTCGGGTGCTCCGGCTTTTCTTCTATAGAAAGCACCATGCCGTTTTTGTCAATTTCAATGACGCCGTACTGGCGGGATTTCGTGTCCAGGTGGACACCGAACACCATGGCGCCTTTCCCCGATGCTTCAAATCGCTTAATTGATGCCTTCAAATCAAAATTAAAGATATTATCACCCAAAATTACGAGAATCGGTTCATGATCCGCGAATTTTTCGGCCAGCTCGATTGCCTGCGCAATGCCGCCTTTCGGGTCTTTCTGGACGGCATAATATAAATGAAGCCCGAATTCCTCACCGGCATTCAGTAAATTGGCAAAATGGCCCGCATGATCCGGCGCTGAGGTGAGAAGCACTTCTTTAACTCCCGCCCTTACCATGGCTTCCAGCGGATAATAAACCATCGGTTTGTTATAAATCGGCAGAAGATGTTTATTGGTAACCAGCGTCAGCGGACGCAAACGGGTTGCCAGTCCTCCTGCTAGTATGACACCTTTCATACGGTACTCCTTTCGTGGTCGCTAAAACCCGAGCATTGTGACCAATAGTACGATCGCAATGACCCCTATAAGCAAATATTCTACCATAACCTTCTGATGCAGATCTTTTTTAATCGCGTGATGGGTTAGCCCCCACAGAACATATGCAACAGCCGTGATAATCCCGACGAACAGTTGGATAGTCGTATTTGGCCGGACAGCAATAAACGTGAGAACGCCTGCAACCAATATCGCGATGAGAACAAGAAAATGGATAACGGATTGCTTCATAAGAGTCTCCCGCGGGAAACACCCGATATGAGAATAAACAGCGCGCTCAAAAATAATATATGGGCGATATTATGCCCGGCGATACGCACAACTCGCCGGCGGCTTGCAACCCAGGCATCAACAAGAAGAACTCCCATAAGGATTCCCACGAATGCGAATACTAAATCGTGCGATACCGTCGGGATGTTAAAGAGGGGCTGTGTATTTACGCTCTCAAATCCACTGACCGCCGATTGCTGCTGTGGCTGAACCTGTTCGATTGTCGGGGCGGGAATACCCGCTGTTGCAGCTTCGGCAGGTACGACGACCGGCTTAGGCTGGGGCGAAGGAGCTGCAACAGCCACTTCACCGGGAGTCGCACCGAACATCTGCACCACAAG
>JAPLWC010000008.1 GCA_026396845.1 Candidatus Gottesmanbacteria bacterium | reverse complement strand
ATCCAGCCTCGATTGGTCAGAGAAAATAAAAGTCGCGCAAACCAATTGGATCGGGAAAAAAGAGGGGATAAACATTACCTATGATGTCGTTGATGAAAGTGGTAAGAGAATTGGACAGGTGACATGCTTCACTACACGGCCAGATACCAATTTTGGGGCCACATTTGTCGTTTTAGCCCCGGAATACCCCCTTGTCAGTCATGTTCTTACAGTGATAAAAAAGGAAGAGCGCGTCACATTAACCAAATATATTGAGGCTGCCAAAGCTAAATCTGAAAGCACCCGGATAGCTGAAGGCCAGGCTAAAACCGGCGTATTCACGCATCTGTATTGTATCAATCAACTCACGGGGCGCCGTATGCCGCTCTATGTTTCCGATTTCGTGCTCATGAATGTAGGGACCGGTGCGGTCGTCGGAGTCCCCGGCCATGACACACGGGATTTTGCGTTTGCGATACAGTTTGATATACCTATCATCCGAGTCGTTGAAGGCATAGACGGCGACACATCGGATATTTCACAGGCAGAGCAAGTGCAGGAAAACGCGGGAATACTGATGAATTCCGGATTTCTCAATGGAATGGATATCCATAAAGCAATGAAAGAAATGATGGACTATTTGGAAGAAAAAGGGTGGGGGAAGCGCGTTACGACGTATCATCTCCGCGATTGGCTCCTCTCGCGTCAGCGGTATTGGGGGCCGCCGATACCGATGATCTATTGTAAAACGTGCGCCAAAAATAACAAAGGTGAGCGCATGGATGTACCCGGCTATCCCGCCAGCAACGCTTTGCGTAGCAATGCGGGCTGGTACACAGTGCCTGAAAGTGAGTTACCCGTCCTGTTGCCCCGCATCGACGATTACAAGCCTGGGGACGATGACATCGCGCCGCTTGCTAAACACAAAGAGTTTTACGAAACGACCTGTCCGGGCTGCAAAGGGAAAGCTGTACGGGAAACAGATGTGTCTGATACATTTTTAGACAGTTCATGGTATTTTTTGAGATACCCATCTGTTCATCGCGACGGCGACGAATCCTCGTTCCTTCGTGGGCCCCGCAGGAGCGGGTCAGCCAGTCACTCGGATTCGGCCGATCGCGATGTTTTACCATGGGATCCCGCGATTACTAAACGCTGGCTTCCGGTTCATATGTACACGGGCGGGGCAGAACATTCTGTTTTGCACCTCATGTATTCCCGTTTCGTCACGATGGCTCTCAAAGATTGGGGCTACCTGACGTTCGAAGAACCATTTTTGAAGTTTTACGCGCACGGGCTCGTGATCAAAGACGGTGCGAAGATGAGTAAAAGTAAAGGAAACGTCGTTACGCCTGATGAGTATATAAAATTGTATGGATCTGATGCATTGCGACTCTATTTAATGTTCATGGGACCGTTCGACCAGGGGGGTGACTTCCGTGATACCGCCATGGAGGGCATGTTTCGTTGGGTTGGTCGTATATGGCGGATGGCGCAGGCAAGTTGCCGTAAGCAGTCAACCTCATCCGGCGCTACTATATCTTCGGCGCTTGAGAAAGCCATAAAACGCATAGGCGATGACATCGAAAAACGTCGCTATAATACTGCTATTGCCGGCATGATGGAGTTTACTAATTTAGTTGCAGATGAAGGGGGAGTTGTCGGCATACCTGATTTGAAAAAGTTTATTCTCATGCTTGCGCCATTTGCGCCGCATCTGACTGAAGAACTTTGGAATCAGCTTGGAGGCAAATTTTCCGTCCATACCCAGCCATGGCCCACGTACGACGAGTCGGCGATCATTGAAAAAACGGTGGAGGTAGTCGTGCAGGTAAACGGTAAACTGCGTGATGCACTGACGGTTACAAAAGAACAGAGTATGAATCAGAACGATATAGAGAAGTTAGCAAAAAAGAGCGGGAAAGCGCAAAAGTTTTTGGAAGGAAAAGCCATCCGGAAAGTCATTTTTATCCCCAGGAAACTCATCAACTTCGTGGTATAACTCAACCAAGTAACCGTGAGGCATGTTTCGCAATAAATTTGATGACATTCGTTTCCTGATCCTTGGTTTCAAAATAGGCAAGGGGACCGATCCGTACCGCTCGAATCAGCCATTCGCTGGTTTTATCATCAACAGTTGGACCGATATATTGTGTGACTCTGGGGTCTTTTTGTAAAGCAGGGGGGAGTTTTTTTATAATTCGTGACCAGAGAACTCCCGTATCCATAACGTAGTCTCCGCCGAGGGCCCACAGCGTTGGCGGGAGAGACATAATTGGATAGCACATAAGCAACTCCTGTTGAATGCGAGTTTGTGAAGAGGCCGGTTGACCAAACGCTTGTATCCATATAGCTCGCCGTGCCTGCTCATTTTTACTCCAGACCGATAACACAGACACATGTTCTTCTGATGCCGCCCGTGCAAAATCTGCATAAGCCGAAAGATAGATATTGCCGTTTGCATGAGCCATTTTTAGCCGCCGGCCGAGCGTATAAAGCCAGTTTTTATGCGTTTCAGTTGGATCGCGGAATTCGCCTCTCGCCTGAATAAACCTAAATATGGTATTTACAGTATCAATAATATCTTCAGGGATGACAATGTCATGTGTGGGATCCAATAGTTCGCGGGGAATGGTGCCTGTTACCACGGCGGATCCGCTTTCGGTGCCGGTAGACCCGCTGATATCAAGTACGTGCATGCGGTGAGAGGGATACCCTTTGTCGCTAATTAACCTCGCAATCGGTATGGAACCGGCAGGAAAGAAAACGAGATGGACGTTACTATAGTCTTTGGTCACTTCGTGTACATCTGCTGCTGTTTTATGGACAAGTTGTTCGGCATTTTCTTTTGTTGTGTGGACAGTGAAGTACTCGTCGCGTTCTCCCGGAGCCATGTTGCGGGCAATTCCATCAAAAAATCCATTGGCCTTTTGTGTCAGATGTACTAAAAATCGTTCTGCCTCTGGTGTTAGTTCGGGCGCGTGTGGTCCGACCGGCGCTATATCCATGCGCCAACGCGGCACGCCGGGAAACGGCTCTTCGGGGCGGGTGACGGATTTCGTTTCTTGATAAACTGTCACCTCCTCTCTATACGTTTTTTTATGCTTCTTGTCAAGAAGAAGTAGTCGTAGTTAAATATTCCTAATGGATGCGGCGGCTATCCTTCGAAACTATAAAATTCCCATTTTTCTGGGTGGGATAAGCGTACTTACCATCATAGTATCCATCGTTCTTCTTGTTAAATCAACCCAAACGCCGACGCCGATAGAATTTTCTTCTGACAGAGTTGAGGCAAGTAGTAGTGCAGTGCTTACTGTAGATGTTGAGGGCGCGGTCGCCAGTCCCGGTGTGTATACCTTACCCGGCGGAGCCAGAGTAGAGGATGCCATTGCGGCCGCCGGAGGATTGGAGAGGGATGCAGATGACGCATTGTTTGCCAAAACCATGAACCGCGCCGCCAAACTCGTCGACGGTGGAAAAATCTACATTCCTTCTCTTTCGTCCTCCCCCCAATCACCCCAATCTCCCTTATCTCCCCTAGTTTCCGTAAACTCCGGATCTCAAAGTGAGCTGGATTCTCTTCCCGGCGTGGGACCGGTCACCGCACAAAAAATCATTGACAACCGGCCGTACCAGACGCTGGATGATTTGGTCACAAAAAAGGCAATTGGGCCGTCTTTATACGAAAAACTGAAAAACAACCTGTCACTATAATGCCCTAGGACGGCCTATGGTTACCGTTTCGACATTTACATCCGTTATCAACCAGGTTCTTCCCGAGCCTCACGCCGGACTTTTGGCCGGTATTTTATTTGGTACCAAGGCGACGCTGTCAAAAGATTTTCTTGATGCATTAACGACAACCGGGACACTGCATATTATCGCGCTCTCCGGCATGAACATCTCGATTTTGGCTGATCTTTCGATACTCACACTTCTGCGGTTTGTTAGCAGGCGTATAGCCAGTTTGCTGACGGTGCTGATTATTATAGGTTTTGTATGGTTTGTAGGGGCGAGTCCGAGTGTTGTGAGGGCCGCCATCATGGGCTCTCTTACATTATTTGCCGTCCTCCTCGGACGGCCTACTTGGAGCATATTCAGCTTCGTTCTCACGGTGAGTATTATGTTGATTGTTAAACCCTCATGGA
The DNA here is from genome assembly GCA_026396845.1 of Candidatus Gottesmanbacteria bacterium. Classification (GTDB taxonomy): domain Bacteria; phylum Patescibacteriota; class Microgenomatia; order UBA10105; family UBA927; genus XYB1-FULL-47-11. Next base: position 3,020 of record JAPLWC010000008.1, on the reverse strand, counting down.
TCGGAGACCTTTCTTTTCAGCTTTCGGCGCTCGCGACACTGGGGATTATTTTGTTCGGAGGAAAAAGCGCTGTCCCTTCGAAAAATTTTGTCAAAGCTTTTATCGAAGACAGTCTCCGTGTCACCCTTTCCGCCCAGGTATTTACCATTCCCCTCATCCTTTTCGTGTTCAGAAGAATTTCCCTTGTGTCTCCCCTGACGAATATTCTCATCGGGTGGGTCATTGCTCCCGTGACAGCTCTCGGCATGGCGTCGGCGATACTGGGGTGGATCTGGTTACCATTGGGGTACGTGTTCGGATGGATCAGTTGGGTACTATTGGAATACCTGATTTTAATGGTTCAGTGGACGGCGAAATTGCCGTTTTCCAGTCTCGGATGGTGAGTTATAGAAAAAGTCAGTCTCAAAATGACTATATCAAACCAAACCCCTCATGGGTAAAAAATGAAAAATATTGGGCGCAAAATTATTCACTAGAGGCTACTGATTATGTTTAAACTGCGCTGGGGATACGTGATAAGCGGAATAATTACAGGCTGTATACTGCTTGTTAGTTTCCTTGGGTCTCTTCCGGACGGAAAACTGCATATGTTCTTTTGTAATGTCGGTCAGGGGGATGCCGTTTACATCCGGTTCCCCGACGGACGCGATATGCTTGTGGACGGCGGACCCAACGATATGGTATTGCAGTGCCTCGGACGCCACATGCCGTTTTGGGACAGGGAAATAACGATGGTTGTCAACAGTCACCCACAAAATGATCACCTCAAAGGCCTTGTGTCTGTTTTAAACCGGTACAAGGTTGACTATGTGGTACGCAGTCACTTGTTAAGCGCGTCCGATGTGTACGCCCAATTTGTTTCGGCGATCAAAACGCACCACATTCCGGAGCGTCTGGTGACCGGCGGAGAGCACATCACCATCGGTCTAACCTCCCTATCGGTCATCTGGCCGTCAGAAACTCAGATCGCTCGCATGCAGCCGGTAGGCGCCGTATTGGGAGTAAGTACGGATGCAGAGCTGAACGATGGTTGCGTCGTATTTTTCCTGCGGTATGGTTCATTTGACGCGCTATTTCCCGGCGATGCGGATTCCCATGTGGAAGGCCAGTATACCGGCGATCAACTGGCAGACGGACAGGTCGAACTGCTAAAAGTCCCGCACCATGGGTGGGAAGTTAGATAAGGGGACCTGCCCGCCATCGCTGCGCTCAGGCGCTTGCAGGCGGGTATAGAAGTGGTGAGCGACGGGAAAAATTGGGAAGTGATAGACAGGTAATCGAGGAGAAGATTCTATCTTTTCCAGCTCATCAAATTCCGTATAGCTTCCATTCGCACTTGGTCGGGGTTCATTTGTGCTAATTGTTTCCATCTATCGCCTAATAACTGTTGTGTGAATGTTGCCGTACTCCGTGCTAGGGGGTGACCCGCCATATTGATATAAAACATGATTCCAAGAGGAGAATACGGGCCCACGTCCGTCTCTGTCTGACTGATTTCCTCCGGTAAGATGGCATTCAGTAGCTCTTGATTTTCTAATGGCATGGCAGGCAGCATGTATTGCTGGTGGACCACGCCGGCGGTTTCTCTATAGAAAATTGTTGGTTTCAGAGCTCCCGTAAAGAGTTGGTACATTACTTGGTTTTTTTTGTTGAGCGTTTGTTTTCTATGTTCATCTGCATATAATTCTTTCAGAGCATCTTCATTAAGACCGCGAAAGGTTTCTATAGCTGGGGGTACACCTTCTGTTTTAAGCCGGTTGACTGTCTGTTCCATGATCGTGTCCAGTGTGAGCACAGCCTTCCAACTCGTTTTATTGCCGTTGAGCATTGCAAACACCAGATTATGTTCTTCATCGGGTAATTTACCCAACTGATCAAGGATGGTACGTCCCTGGCTTTCCACTATCGCTAATGTTTCTGCAGGACTGTGACTTCGTCCGATAAGTAAGCTCATTAAACCGGTCCGGTCGCCGGTTTTTCTCATCATCATCGTCATGAGGTATGCATTATCATATTGATGTGATCGCGCCGTTATCTCGTTTAACACAGTTTGTCTTATTTCGGGCTCGATCTCTCTCAAATCAGCCAGCAGACCGCCGACTAATGGCGGTTTATTGTAAATTAATTGATCTGGGCCAGATAGTTGCGTTCTCAACTCATTTCTAAAAGCCTTTATTGCTTCAAACATATGGTTTGACTGACTATAGTCCGAATAGGGTGGGATGTAAAGAGGAAAATTATTATGGGGCTTGACAAGGGGAGTAAGGAGTGATAAACTTTTAACCTTGTAATTGAAAATTGAATAGCCGCAGTACCAGAACAAGAGTTCGGTACACGGCAAATGGCGATGAAGGAGAAAGGAGGGACAAGTACGCTTCATTAAATGAGTCAACTCATTTGCTGTCAAGGCTACCCGCCTGAGGCGAGGTAAATACAGCAGATTTTTTGTCTAATAAACAAAGGGTTGAAAATTAGGGTGGCACCACCCTCTCCGTCAGTTGACGGATGAGAGTCCCTTTGCGCCTCTTACCCTCTTAAGGGTACGAGGCTCAAGGGGATTTTTTTATGGAAAAAAACACACAAAAATTGTGGGGCGCGGCATTCAGCCAAAAGCCCAGCGAAGCGGTCATTGCGTTTACCGCCGGCCGGGATGTGGTTGCCGTTTCGCCGGCTGATGAAAAGCTTTTGCCCTATGACCTGTGGGTAAACAAAGCACACTGTGTCATGCTCGCCAAAATCGGTATTATTCCCAAATCTGATGCAGGAAAAATCCTCAAAGGGCTCGTTGAACTGGAAGCCTTGGCCAAAACGGGTAAATTTACCATTGATCCGGCAAAAGAGGATGTCCATACGAATATCTAGTCGTGGCTTACGGACAAGCTGGGGATTGAAGTTGCCGGTAAACTTCATACCGCGAGAAGCAGAAATGATCAGACGAATACGGATACGAGATTATTCCTACGTGATCAGGTAATACAGTTTGTTGAAAATACCAATACCGTGGTTCAGGAACTTCTGGT
>JAPLWC010000016.1 GCA_026396845.1 Candidatus Gottesmanbacteria bacterium | reverse complement strand
TGGGGGAATGAATCTTTAAATCGGCCTAATGACGCCCTTTTTTCTCTTCTTCTATTTCACTGGTTAATGCCACTGCAATTGTCGCCACCGGCACCACCCACCAATATTTCCGGGCAACACCCAACATTCTCCAGAGAGCTGTCGTCTTGAAACGGCTTCTCATTCTCGCTAATTTTTCCGGATGTTTTACAAACATCATGGAAGTTTCCGCTCCCGCTAAAAATCCTCCGACTCTGTACTCATCCCATGCATTAGCTTCGGGCCCTCCAAATCCTACCGCCAAAGAAACCGAGTCCGCAATGCTTCTGGGCCATTTATTTATCGGTTTTCCTGCTAATTTATGGTCCTCCATAAAATGTTGAATGGGTTTGCCGAGCCACTTCGGCATATTTTCCACCATCACTTCAAAATTTTCATTCATGACATTCGTCCGTCGCATAATGGAAATCAATCCGGGAACCCAACCCGCGAGGGTTTGACTCGCCCGGTTCCTATTAAATTCTATAACCGTCCGCAGGAGGGCGGCTGCGGCTATTTCTCCGGTATCGTCGCCCGCATAACTGATCACATCGTCCCGAAATTCCTTAATTTTTGCCAAAGTCTCAACTTCTTTTCCTGGGATTGGGGACAATATTTCTTGTTTCGTTAACACATCTCTACGTGACTCTTCTGCTCGTTTCTGACCCTGAAAATCACCGATACGACGCTCTAAACCGTACATATCCAATTGTGAAAAATCTGTCTTCTGCCAATTAAAATCAGAGGAGGATAATAATAATAAATTGGAAAACTTATGATTCGCCCAATTCTCCAGACGCGTCCTTCCGTTCACTCCGTGAGAAGTCATATATTGCTGAACCTTATCTATCACGTTAAAGTATGTTTCACTGCGGTTGGTAACGCTTTGTAAATTAAGACCAGGGTTGACTGCAGTAATTGCTCCTTTTGCTAATGCAAAAAATGAATCTTTATTGGTCAAATCATACGGTTTGTTAGCATATGCCGGATTTCTCCATAATTCCATCTCCATAAGCGCAAGTGTATCTTGAAAAGAATTCCATTCGGGGGATCCAGGAAGTAAATTTTCACTCTGCAGAATCTCGCCTAAATCTTTTCCTAACAGCTTAATAAATATTGATGGTTTTCGCTCTAACATGCGACGTACTACCCGCATCCGCCCCCCAATATCTTTTTCATCCAAAGAGGCCAACTGTATGCCTAGTGCTTGAAATTCCGGGCTATCTCCAGGCTTTTTGGTCTTCAAATATTCTTTAATAATCGGCTCAAGGGCGACGCGCTGCATACGCCAATAGGTGGAAAGTTGTTGCAGGCCCGTAGCCAAAAGATCGGGCCGGAGCGAGCTAATTTAACCAATTTTTTCCATGCTTGTGGCATACTCGGATCTTTTTTGTAATCATACCCAACCTCATTAAATGCCGCTTCGTAATTGAGGTTCCGGGATGTTTCCCCCATTTTACTTCCTATATGAAAGTCTTCTTCAAAAATATACGGATTTATCACTCTCTGATATGCCTCTGCAAATCCGCGGTCCATGAAATGCTTTGTTTTTATTTCCTTCGGCAACCCCAGCGTAAACTCCAAATCAAACCTGGCGGACCTCCCGAGCTTTCCTCCTTTCTCCATCGCTTCTCCTGTGCCCACTACAATCGTTCTTGCTGCCCATACCGCGTCGCGAATTTTGTAGGAATTATCTTTTAAATTGGCCTCAAATCCTTCCGTTGTGCCACCGTGGTCACGAATCCAATCACTCCGTAATGTTTGTACCACCCTATTGTAGGCACGGATTTCTACTGGTGAAAAATTCCTCAATTCCATGAGTAACTCACCGTCTGTATCAGGATTAAACTCTGCGTTGTTATTTCGCGTAAATTCTTTCCACTGTTGCTGCATCTCCCCTACCAGCTCATCGCGTCGTTTTATTTTCTTGTCTCTATCGGTTTGAGATGGTGGTTCATTGTGATTTTTTGGGTCTAAATCCCACATAATTTCTTTATATTCTTTATGTCCCTCAAGAAGCCGGCTATATGGCTCCACGTGCACCAGCATATGGTAATCCCGAAGTAAAACACCTCGACCTATTTCGTCAACCATTGTCTCTAACTCGAGCATTTCATTATATTCAGGTTGACTTAGGCCCCCATATGTTTCGCTTTTACCGGTAAATTGTTTTTCGAGCCGTCGAAGTCTTTCCCCGTTGTTAATAGGTCTCCCGTGCCTATCTAAAACTGTGGCGCCGTCTTTATCGTGGTATTCCTGATGCCATCTGCTTTTTTCATCCCGAAGTTTAATCATTTCTTCAAAGTCTTTTTTTTGAAGATACCTATCTTTTAATGCTTTAAACCTATCAATTCTCCGTATTGGCTTACCATGTTCATCAACTCCGATTTCACCCTTAAGAAAATCTAGTTGTTTTTGATACAAAAACATCTCATCCCTCATAACATCTTCGATAGATTCTGATACCGCTGGTTTTGCAATATCCACTAAATCGTATTTTCGGAGCATGTCGTGATGCACGTTACTCAAATACCGATTAATATTAAAGCTGTCTTCCGCCTTTTGTCCTTTTGGCCGATAAAGTGTGCTTTTAATGATAGAATCAATATCTTCATATAAACTCCATAAATCTCTATATTGAAGCGTTAATGCCGCATGTTCCTTTCCGTTAAGCCAAGAAGTGATGCGCATAAATTCCTGAAACTGCATGTCCGCTTCAAGTCCGGGTTTAAACGATTCACCTGTCGCACCAACCCATTTCTCACGAAACCGCGCGAGCCATTTCCGTTGACCCGGTATGCCTTCATAGGCAATTTCTTTAACGTCGTTAAAACCTAAATAGCGCCCGAGCTCAAGAGCCTCACCTATTTTGTGGTCATGGTGCTTATATAACTTCTCCAAATTTTCGTCCCATTGGATTCTTTGTCCATATTGGCGTTGTTCGATAATTTTGGAATCTAGTAAATTTAGTCGTGCCTGTGCGGACGCAATATATTTCAAGACTTCTGTCCTGTCATATTGCGTATCTTTACCTCCAATACCAGAACGCAAATCTTTAATAAAATTTTCTAGTTGTTCACGCTGATTTTCAGGAGATCGGTTTTCCTGTAAATCAAGAATCTCCTGATTGGTGTCGGTTGTAGTTTGGAGCTGTTGTATTTGCTCTCCACTGGAATCATCAGTAATAAGAGGCTTCAAATGGGTCCGGCCGGAATCGACTTCCCATAGTAACGCATCTCGGGAAGCATCTCCGAACGCAGGTCCTGCAACTATACGAATTTGTTCAAGCACCTTATCCTGAACTATTCGCGCTTCTTTTCGCGATTCAAGAGGTACCTCGGACCAATTCATTGATTTATTAAACTTCGCAAGCTCCAAATACAGCACGTTGGGGTCGTTTTGAAGCTCCGGCGGAAGCTGGGTCACGCGGGCAATAAACTCTGCCGCCTGGGCACATTCTTGTATGTCTGTTTTTATCCACGCCGGCGGATCCCTATCAAACACCTTTTTTATGTATGTCAGGTGCTCTTTTGCATCGGGAAGAGTCACTGCGGGATATTTTGCTTTTTCCGCTTCTGTTAGAGCTTCTTGGTGAGTTTTAGCATCTTTACTTTTAACCTTATCCGCCCATTCTTTCGATTTTTTCGCCCTTTGATCACTCACCTCTTTATTTTTGGCGGCAGTCCGCCTGGCTTCTGCCTCTTTAATCCGCCTCAGTGCCTCCTGTTTAATCTCATCAGGAGCCATACCCGAAAGCGTTGGGTCCCTACTGAGCCGTTGGATAAACCGTGCAATAAAATCACCCATTGAGTTATCGAGGGTTTCTGCCATAGATAGTACGATTGTATCGCTACTCGGAGGTCGGGCGCAAGGGAAGGAGTACTTCGTATTAGCTTCATTTTGGCTTCAAATAACGGATATGCGATTTCGAACAAGAGACAATTAATATCCTCAGGGAGGATTATCACCAAGATGGGTAATTATTTTGAGGAGGCGGATTAGAATCTGGTCCTTGGTGGGGATTTGCTAGCGCCTTTATAATTGCCCGTTCTAGGATATCTCGATCATACATATCAATTCCTTTAATTACTCTAGACTGTGAGCCTTCAATAGTAATACTTCCTGCTTCAATATGAGAAGTAATTTCGTAGGAAGGATAATTATTTGAAGACCACTTAATTTTTAACGGTGAAATGGGTTCTCCTGTATTGACGTCGATAGACCAACGACTGTTTATGTTTAGTTTGCTCCCATCGTCTTCCGAAACTACCCAACCGCGCTTAACATCCGCCGCTTCCTTCATCATTTCTTTAATTCCGCTTCGATTAATTATTTCCTGAATCCTCTGCTTTCTTATTCTTTCACGTTCGTTCCTTTGTTTTTCTTTGGTAATTGCAATTATCCCTTCCTTTCTCTGTCGTTCATCAATCTTGCGCTGGCTCGCAAGTTTTTTTCTAGTTTCTTTTTCTGCAATCGGTTTATATTTTTCTTTAATGCTCATATGAATTTTTAGAATCGTACAGTATTATATCAAACTATGTCAATCAAAGCTGAAATGACTTCAATTAGGGGGGGTAGCTGATAATTATCTGTTCGAAATAGCATAAGTTGAGGGTACAACGTTAGCCTCAATTTAGCCTCAAATATTTGAAATAGACCTCGGACTTACTGGCTCGCTTATCGTTTTCGACGATAACTTTTGAATTAAAACCACGGAGGTCTATCTTCATCGAAAGAGGGAGGTTTATAATCTTTATCGTCATGATATGGTCCACCAGGGCCCTTATGATATCTAATAGGATGTGCGAAAGCCTGAGCAATATCATCAATTATTTCTTGACTAGCTCGACCATTAGTTAATTTTCGCCACTGATCGTTTCCAACGTGAACCATTTTTGAAGAAGGATCTATTGTTACTGAAAACTCATAGGCATCTATACCTGACCAAAGGAAGCGGCGTGTCTCAACTAAGTATTGATGCAAACCATCCTCTGTAGTTCCAATATCAAACTGCATACCCCAGACAAAGGTAAAAGTAGTTGAATCGATTCCACCAAAATCATAAATAATTTCTGATTTAGGAAACTTGCCTTCTACAAAATTACGTTTTATCTCATCTATTTCGTATCGTATTTTGGAACTTTCAAACAATCGAGTTGCATTGCTTATTCTATGTTTGCTCTTTTCAAGTTCATTAATTTCGGATTGTTTTTCTCGAGCGATTCTCTCTTTATCTCTTTTTGAATTTTCTTTGGAGAGTCTTTTCCTATTCTCTGCGTTTCTAGCATCTTGAGCTTGAATTTCCCGAATTGTCTCAACTGTCGATTTCATATGATGACATTATATCAAACTGTGTCAAATTATAGGATATTAAGGCTACGGAAGTATCGGCAGATTGTGTTTGAAGTCGTTCTGATGGGCGCGGGCCAGCACTTTATCAACTATATCTTTACTAAATCCAGCAGCAACAATCTCATCTGCTGATTTTTTTTCGTCAAAAGAAAGAAATAAAATCTCATCCGCATCCTTATAGGTGAACCCGAATTCCCCCTCGTCCGTCTGGCCTTCCCACAGGCCCGCCGTTGGTTTTTTGGCAATAATTGCATCCGGTACGCCTAAATATTTTGCAAGATCATACAACTGTGTCTTGTAGAGATTCCGCAGGGGTTCAATGTCGCTTGCCTCATCGCCGAAGCGGGTAAAATACCCCAGCAAATATTCGCTTTTGTTTTCCGTTCCCACGACCAGAGCGCTCCGTTTTTTGGCATGGTCGTAGAGAATCATCATGCGCGCGCGGGCCATGAGATTCCCGCGCCGTATATTATCCATGCCGAACTCTTTTGAAGTAACGGGGTCCAGAATCGGCTTAATATCTACCCGTGCAACGTGCGTAGGTGAAATTTTGAGCATTTCAATAATACTCATGGCGTCAAGGGTGGCCTGCGTGCTTAACGCCCCGTATGGCAAAAGCACCGGATACACGTGATCTATTCCGATGGCCCGCACAGCCAAAATACAGCTGACTGCGGAGTCAATGCCGCCGGAAAGTCCCACAACCGCATCGGAAAAACCGGCTGCGGCAAAAGACTGTTTCAAAAAGCCAACAATGTGTTCAGAAATTGTTTTGGGATCAGCGGATGTCATATAATTTATGCTCATGAATATAGGAAAGCACGCTCTCGGGGATCAATCCGACGACGGAATGCGCCTGTTGCAGGCGCTTGCGTACGACCGTGGAAGAAATGTTTGACGTAATGATATCGGGAGAGTCGATGAGCCGGAATCCCGGCGGGAGCGCCGTGGACACGGGAT
>JAPLWC010000038.1 GCA_026396845.1 Candidatus Gottesmanbacteria bacterium | reverse complement strand
TGGATAAACAGCATTTTCTGATTACCGGGTTTATCGGGCTTGCGATCTATTTGATTGCGAGCGGCCTATCGTACGGCGTGTTTACGTATATCGGAAAAACGTCAGGCAGTGTTGCAGTGACCACGACCGCGACAACCGGCGGGCCTCAGGAGCATTTTTACATAGATCCTTCAATTCCGCGGACACAACCGTGCCCGTTAAACGGTAAACTGTATACGAAACAGGAAGAAGCTGTCTGGCAAAAGAGGCGTCCGCTTGCGGTCATGATTGAAAACCACGCTGAAGCACGGCCGCAATCAGGATTATCGCTCTCAGATGTCGTATATGAGGCAGTGGCGGAAGGCGGCATTACGCGGTTTATGGGCGTATTTTATTGCGGTATCGCGGTCGGAAGCGTAAATATTGCGCCTGTTCGAAGCGCCCGGACGTACTTTTTGCCTTGGGTTTTGGAATATGATGCGTTATATAATCACGTCGGAGGAGCCGGCGTATGCAGTGACCCGACAGTTGACGCGCGCGCCAAAGCCCTGTGTCAGATTGATGAGTACAACATTAAAGATATGGATCAGTTCGGTATTTCGTTTCCGACGTGCTACCGGAACCCGGATCGGCTTGACCATCCGGTGGCCACAGAACATACCATGGTGTGTGTAACGGATAAACTGTTAACTCTGGCGGCTTCGCGCGGCTGGACTAATGTAGACGCAAGCGGCGTTGCCTGGGATAAAAATTTCGTATCCTGGAAGTTTAAAGACGATGCGGCGGCTGCAGACCGCGGCGCATCGTTTAGCGCTACGTTCACGGCATGGAAGGGATATTCAGATTATACCGTGAAGTGGGTCTATGATCCGGTATCCAACAGCTATAAGCGGTTTAACGGTGGTGCACCGCAGATGGATTTAGAAACAAACATGCAGCTGACAGCAAAAGACATCGTTATTTTGTATGCGACCGAAACAGGACCGGTAGATGAGCATTTGCACCTGTTGTATGGTACTATTGGCGCTGGTTCAGGCATTCTGTATCAGGACGGAAAAACCATCAAGATTACCTGGAAGAAACAAACCCGCACGTCGCGAACTCAATTCTTTGATACGAATGAGTCTCAGAGGAGATCAATGCCGTCCGCCGCGAACTTGCTCACATGGAGAAAGCCGGTATGGTATCAAAGGAGCAGCGGGCAAACCGGTTATTTTATTCTTTCCGCAAAGATTATCCGTTGTATTATGATCTGTTGGAACTGGTCGCGAAGACGTCCGGGCTCGGATGGGATCTTATCAAGCAACGTGCAAAATTAGGACGGATCAAGTTTGCCATGCTGTCAGGCCGATACCTTCGGGGTTTGCCTAAAAAATCGTCAACAGACGTGGATTTATTGGTTGTGGGTAACATTGTGTTGCCGGAACTTTCCCAATTGGTGAAAGCAGAAGAGGTCCGTAGGGAGCGGGAAATTAATTATACCGTGATGACGGAAGAAGAATTTGTATTCCGTAAACGCCGCAGGGATCCGTTTGCCCTTTCAATATTAGAAGGATCGTGCAGTATGATTATCGGAGATGAAGAGGAATTAGTAAGTTAACTTCTATGTTTAAAGATCCCCGCCGCGTATTCATTATTATTCTTTTACTCACAATTCTCGCCGGGTATATCGATTTGCCCCAGATGTATCACCCAGGGTTTCACATTGGCCCTTTCAACAAGGAATTTACGACGAAGTTTGGGCTGGATCTTTCCGGGGGGACGCAGTTGGTATTGGACGCAAACATGAAAGATATCGGAGTCGCGGACCGCGCTTCTGCACTGGAGTCGGCTAAACAAGTTATCGAACGGAGGGTTAATTTCTTCGGCGTCACGGAGCCCGTAGTTCAAACTGCTACAAGTCAAAATAGTTACCGTATCATTGTGGAGCTTCCCGGCATATCGGACGTAAATCAGGCGATTTCCCTTATCGGGCAAACAGCGCAATTGGATTTCCGTGAGTATACCGATACCAACGCATCCATAAGCGCGACAACAACATATGCGGATCTACTTGCCATGACCAAGCCGGTAGGTATTACAGGGAAAGACCTCAAGCGCGCACAGGTCACTTTTGATACCACGACCGGGGCGCCTCAGGTTGCAATATCATTCAGCTCGGACGGGGCAAAAAAGTTTGCCGAGGTCACCCGCCGGCTGGTGGGCAAGCCGCTTGCTATATTTTTGGATAATATGCCTATTACGTCGCCGGTCGTAAAACAGGAAATTACAGATGGCCAGGCAGTGATAAACGGACAGTTTACCCAGGATCAGGCAAAGGCACTTGCCCTGCAGCTGAATGCGGGCGCTTTGCCCGTACCGGTTAAAGTGATCCAAAAGGAAACGGTGGGCGCGACACTGGGGCAGTCGTCTGTGACTAAAAGTATTACTGCCGGTGTCGTGGGACTTACGATTGTAGCGATTTTTATGATCGCCCAGTACGGCTGGCTGGGATTATTTGCAGATATGGCTCTCGTTGTCTACGGACTTCTGACGTTTGCTATTTTCCGCTGGATTCCGATCACACTCACGCTTCCCGGTATCGCGGGTTTCATATTATCCATGGGTATGGCCGTCGACAGCAATATCCTCATTTTTGAACGGTTTAAGGAAGAGAAGCGCGCCGGCCGCCCCTGGAAAGTGGCCATGGAGTTGGGATTCGGGAGAGCATGGGACAGCATCCGGGATGCAAATTTTACGACGCTCATCACATGTGCGATTCTCTATAACCCCGGCAATTGGCAATTTTTGCCCAGTTCCGGCATGGTCAGGGGTTTTGCCGTGACACTGTTTATCGGAGTGTTAGCCAGTTTATTTACCGGAATCGTGGTTACAAGAACATTTATTCGTGTGATGTATAAGGAGAAGCAATGATTCGATTCAGCAAATATATTTGGCTCTATATGATTATTTCCGGACTGGTTCTTGTGCCGGGCATGTATTCGCTTATCCGGTATAATCTCCGGCCTTCCATAGATTTTACCGGAGGAACACTCGTTGAGTTTAAGGCTGATGAAAAAATATTGAAAGAACAA
>JAPLWC010000007.1 GCA_026396845.1 Candidatus Gottesmanbacteria bacterium | reverse complement strand
AGGAAGCGTGTGCGGTCCAAGTCTTAGGGGTACATGTGCTTGCGGTCAACCGGCATGCGTTGCCGACCAGAATCCTGCACCTTGTGGTGGTTCTTGCAATGCTGTTTCTAGTTGTGGTTCAGGTCCTGTTGATTGTCTCTCATCGGGTAGTTGCACGTCGTGTAGCGACACGTGTGTGCTTGGATCGAACGCTTGCTTTACGTCTACCGTAGACTATAAATGTTATAGAGACGGGACCACTGGGTGCGGCGCGCCTTGTGCCGAACTCTGTACTACGTGTACGGATGATGCGAGCCATTGTTCCGGAACTTCGTATACCGGAAATTGTAGCACGACGTGTTACGGGACAATGGATTGCGCCACCCCGACGCCGACTCCGACTAATACTCCCGCCCCAACACCAACCACCGCCCCGCCCCCAACGTGTTCTTTTGTTTCCGGACCTACCAGTGTCTGTGTAGGCGCATCGGCAACATATACCATTACCAGCACGAATGCTTCTACCACTGCAATTTCCAAATCACCTATAGCTGCCCCAACCTGGACTCCCGTTAAAGCTAACGACTCCACCACTCAAGGCACAACCTCTTTTAGTTCTGCCGGTCAGTATTACGTTGTCTGTAACGCATACGGATCCGGAGTCCAGTGTAGCGGTAATCCCTGGTGTCCGTGTTCCGGTTGGAGTGACTGTGGGGCAAACGACATGAAGACCGTTACCGTTAGTGCTTGCATCACCCCCACTCTTACTCCTACCCCTACTCCTACGCAGGCCCCTATTCCTCCTGTCCCGACTCCATCCTGCGGAGTCTACAATTCCGATTCAGAAACTACGCCTATTACCTGGAGCTGGTCGCCGACTCAAGCCAGCGGTCTCCAGGTCTGGGATAATATTGGAGACTGGTGGTTTAACGCCTGGACAAATCCTCCCCACATCGACTTTGGTATACCAACCGGCAGGACGGCTACCGCGCGGACTACCTATAACTTCACCACTTTTTCTTCAACAGCCTCAATAACCTGTCCCACCCCCACCCCCATCCCCACCAAAACTCCGACGCCGACGCCGACCAAGACTCCGACGCCTACTCCCACCAAGACTCCGACGCCGACTCCTACCTCTACCCCCACGCCAACTCCTTGTCCGACAGCGGTTCCCACGAGTCTCTCCCCTGCCTTAACCTGTACAAAAACCATTTTCCGTGTGTATTTCTGGAATTCTGTTGTCGGAGCAACGGGATATGAGTTCCAACTGTGGGTAGGTGACCCGGCCGTTGATACAAACTGGTGTAGGAATGTATATGTGGATCAGGCCGCTATGCCTTTCTATAATCTTTCCTCTCCGTGTGATAATGCTGCTGTAGGTACGGCAACCGGGGCCATTACCTGGAACGTGATCGCATATTATCCGGCTTCATGTTCAGCCACTAACAGTTTGTCATATCCGCTTGATAAAACAGCCCCCACTGTTCCTTCGGGTTTGACTGCAACATGTGACGTCAATGGGAAAGTGTCTGCCTCATGGGGTGCGTCAACTGACACTACCTGTTCAGGGGTAGATTCATACTGGGCTCAGGTTTCAAAAGATTCAACCTTTGCAACTGCCTACTCGGATTCCTCATGGGCCAACGGCTGGGTTTCCTGGACTTCAGGAACAAGTAGATCAACCAATAACGCTGCTTTCTCGGGAGGAGATACGGTCTATGTGCATGTCCAGTCCCGTGACGCATTGAATAACCAGTCTGGCTTTCCCCCACAACCACCACCACCACTATCAACCGTATGTCCTATCCCGACCGGAACCATTCAGGCAAGGGCGGTTGCTGTGGATCCGACGAATACTTCGTGTGCCACAATTCGCGCGGGCGGCACCGGCGGGATCTCCAACACCAGTTTTCAGTTTACCCCTTCTTCGCCGAGTCACCCCGTTGCCCAACAACAAAGCGGAAGTTCGTATGTTGTGTTTAACAATGTGATTATCGGGGATTACGGGATTGATTCATCACCGCCCCCAGGGTACGTACTGGCGCGCACATGCTGGGCCGACGCACCCGGTAGCACCACCGGCGAAACTTCTTACGCAACATTGGGCATCCTGCATACCCTGACGTGGGATATAGGATATACGCACGGTGTCGCCTGGAGTCAGGCGCAGGGCGGCGATGTGTATGCCAGCGGTACCCTCAAATCCTATGTACCGGTATCTCCCCCGCTCCCTGACCCCCGTGCATTTATTCTGGACGGCACGACCGGCGGATATCCCGGGGTGGCTACGTACGGGACTAGCGCTACTTTTGACAGCAGCGGAGTAACCAACGGCCAGGACTGGGTGTCCAGTAAGAAGTGGCTGGTCAAGGATACGTCGCCCGGTACTGATTTTTACCAGCTGATGCACAGTCAGTTCGGCGGTGAGCCCGCGACGTGGGATTACGACAATGCTTCAATTACACAACCTACGACTCCGTATAAAACCGCATATTATGCAGACGGGAATAATTCAACAAGCGGGAACTGGACTATTACCAACGGCAATAAGCTCGTTATTTTCGTCAACGGAAATCTGACGATCAACGGAACCATTACCATTGCCCCCGGCGGGTTTGCCGCATTTATCGTGAACGGCAGTATTACCGTGGATCCTGCGGTTGCTGCCCTTCAAGGAATCTATATCACGTCTCCGGCAGGTACGTTTAAGACCGGCACGGGAGCCGTACGGTTTGTCGGCACGGGCATGTTCATTGCAGGAAATTTTGAGCTTAAGCGGGATGTCGGGGATGCGGGCAATACCACCACGGCATCGGAGCTGTTTATCTACAACCCGCAGCTATGGATGACAATGCCTGAACAGATGAAAAAGCTGTCTGTGAGCTGGCAAGAAGTAGCCCCATAAATAGTTGTGAGCTGGCCCGCCTACAACGCTATGCGTAGCATTGCGGGCAGGCAAGAGGTTGCCCCGTAAACTGGATTATACGCGGATGACTGATTTGAGTGTTTTCGCTTTGTCCAAATAAAACCTCCGCCACGCATGATCATCCAGAGGTACAAGCACATGAGGAAGTTGTCCTATGGTTTGGGCGGTAATTAATTGGCTACCAAGCTGTACCGGATCGATCGCCACATCAAACTTTGCCCGCGCCAGATCAGTAAGTTTTCCCCATGAGTATTGAGTGTGTTGGAGTATGCAATAGAGGTCGATGAAGTGGCGGCTTGCGGGCTGTTGATAGATGGTAAAGAATTTATTGACGGCAATATCGATAAGGGAATCGATTTTGACACCGTTTTTCATCAGTGGGTTCTCTATTTGTGTGAACGGGAAGTAGGTGAATTCCATCTTGAGGATTCCGTCGGAAAATGAAAAAAACATAAGATTTCGGTTATAGCTTTGCTGGATATCGACTGTGGATGCCGTGAGCGCTGATTTAAGTGTTTTTCCAAGTGTTGTGAGCCACAAAAGGTCGATTTCCTTTTCACTAAAAAAATCCAGGTCTTCAGAGGGTCGGTGGTGGAGATAATACTCAGACAGAGCGGTTCCGCCGGTAAGATAGAACTGCCTTGCGACGATTGGATTTTTTGCTACCGCGGTGAGTGCGCGGCATTGCCTGTCGGTCAGGATAGTGTTCCCCATAGCAGAAAATGAATGAATGACTTTCGTTTCGGATCCAAAGATAACTCCTTCCAATATTTTCGAACAAGCTTGAAATCTATTTTTTCGCCGTTGAGGCCGAAATTTATCAGCTGATTGAGCTTCCAGACCGTTGTTTGTTTGGAGGGTTGTAGGTGCTCTTTTGGGGTATTCCAATTGTACATACACCTATTATACCGTGTATGCATGTTGTCCGCCAATGTGATTTACCCGTTGCCATGCTTGTTTCCCATTTCTACTCTTGGTATACTTACCTCATGCCCAAGCGCGTCTATCAGCCGAAAAAGAAAAAACATATCCGGAAACACGGATTTCGCCGCAGGATGCAGACGATCGGCGGACGTAAGGTATTAAAGCACCGCAGATTGGTCGGCAGACGCCGCGTATCAGTTATTTAACAACTCAGATTACTGCATATGCTTTCCTCTGACCACAGACTTCCCAAAGAAGAGATTTCCCCGCTTTTACGCACCGGAACGCACGTACGTAGCGATATCATTGAACTTGTGTATAAAAAAACTGACTCCGTTCCTCGTTTCGCCTTTATCGTATCGACAAAAGTAGATAAACGCGCAACCGCCCGTAACCGTATGCGCAGGACGATGAGTGAATCGGTGCGGCACCTCCTAACTAAGGCCGGACCACTCGACGGCATTTTTATCGCACGACGGAATATGAGCGATTTGAAACAAACGGATGTGCAGGTGCTCATTGAAGGATTATTGAGACATGCAGGAGTGTTGAATACTGAATTGTGAATACTGAATAATGAAGAATAACGTATGAAAAAGAAATTTATTCACCATTCACAATTCACCATTCACAATTCAATTACGCGCTTTGCGCTCACATCCATCCGATTCTACCAGCGGTATCTGTCGCCCGATACCGGAGTGTTAAAGGCGTTGTGGCTCGTGGACAGCGCATGCCGGTTCAGGCCGACGTGCAGCGAGTATACCTATGGCGCAATCGAGCGCTATGGTATACTATACGGATCGTGGCTGGGGCTGCGCAGAATTATCAAATGTAATCCATGGCATAAAGGTGGGTACGACCCGGTGCCGGGAAAATCTAAGTACTAAGTATTAAGTACTAAATTCTAAAAAAGTATTAATTATTAAGTATTAAAATTTAGAATTTGTTTAGAACTTAGAACTTAGAATTTAGTATTTAAAATTTTCATCATATGACAAATCCGAATCTCTGGAATCAACTGTTGGTCTGGCCGATTTTAAACGTGCTGATTGCCCTGTATAAACTCTTTGAGTTTTTGCACATCCCCGGGCCGTTGGGATTTGCCGTCATCGGCCTGACGCTTATTATCCGGCTCATCCTCTACCCTCTGATGGCCGCCCAACTTCGGAGCGCCAAAAAAATGGCAAAGATCAAGCCCCACATGGACGCACTTTCCATTAAACACAAGGATGATAAAAAAGCGCTCCAAGCCGCGCAGATGGCCTTATATAAAGAACATGGGGTAAATCCCGCGGCGGGCTGCCTTCCCCTTCTCATTCAGATGCCGGTACTCATCGCTCTCTACAACGTGTTTTATCAGGTGTTAAACAACGGCAACCTTTCGAAAATGATGGGTGAGATTAATCAGGTCGTGTATCTGCCCGCATTAAAAATTACCAATCTGGATCTTAATTTTTTCGGCATCAATCTTGCACTTAAGCCGTCGCAGTTTCAGACGCACGGGTATTTACTTCTGTTGGTGCCCTTGATTACGGCGGCACTCCAGTGGTGGCAGACGAAGCTTATGATGGTCCCCTCCGCTTCCGCCTCCGCTCAAGCTACGGCGGACAAGAAAGCTCTGGCGGTCATGGGTGAAAAACCCAAGCAAGATATGGCGGCGGACATGCAAAAACAAATGGCGATTATCACCCCCATCATGTTTGGGTATTTCGCCTACACGTTCCCGCTGGGGCTGGCGCTGTATTGGAACATCTTCGGGCTTTTTGGTATCCTACAGCAGATCGCGATTAACAAGGAGAAATAAGTATGGAGCACATAGAGAAAGTAAAACAAATCACGGAAGATTTTTTAAAGCGGCTTGATGTTGCAGGTCAGGTGGTCGTTGACGTGGACGAAACCGGCGCATTCCGGGTGCACATCGAAACGGAAGAGACGGGACTCCTGATCGGATTCCACGGAAAGACGCTCGAAAGTTTCCAGATTATTTTAGGACTTCTGGTTTCCAAGGAATTAGCGCAATGGGTGAAAGTCTATGTGAACGTCGGCGACTACCGCGAAAAACGCGAAGAAGCGTTGATGCTCATGGCGCAGCACGCGGCCCAGCGCGCACTGGCCGCCGGGCGGCCGATTGAACTTCCCCATTTGTCTGCCTCGGAACGCCGTGTTATCCACCTCACGCTTGCCGGCGATGAACGGGTGGAAACGGAATCCGTCGGTGAAGGCAACAGTCGCACGTTGCTTGTCAAACCGAAGTCTTCATAGAATTTATTATCACCACTTGTTTATTTGCTTTACCTCCTTGAATATTGAATACTGAATGGTGAATAGTGAATTATGAGCAGGGAGAAAGTGAAAATTTCATCATTTACTCAACTAGACGCTTGGAAAGAAGGCCACGCGTTGGTTTTGTCAGTATATAAAGCAACAAGAACATTTCCCAGAGATGAATTATTCGCGCTTGTTAATCAAATGCGCAGATGTGTTGTATCAATAACATCAAATATTGCGGAAGGATTTAGCAGATAGTCATATAAGGAAAAAATCCAATTTTACTTTATGGCGCAGGGTTCTGTAACAGAGCTACAAAATCAATTACTTATTGCACGAGATGTAGGATATCTTACCAAAGAAGCGTTTTCTAACATGGCGAATCAAAGTGTTATTGTACATAAGATTATTAGTGGTCTTATTCGGAGATCTAAAGCTTTTTCTTCATGATTCACAATTCACAATTCACAATTCAAAAACTTCATAGATATCTATTTTATCTATTATTGCTTTTTCTCCCCACTCAGTTAGGGTACCACTGGTGGCCGGGGTGGGCGCTGGTATTAGGCAGAAGACTAGACTACCTTTCCCCCACTCTGTATGTCACAGATATACTTATATTTTTAATTATTTCTTTTTGGGTTACGGAGATTATTCATAGAATAGTGAATAGTGAATTGGGAATACTGAATAAAATAAAAAAATTGTTTTTCTCACCATTCACAATTCAGTATTCAGTATTCATCTTGCTAATTATTTTTGTCCCCCTGAATATCTATTTCGCCGCGAACCGGATGGTCGCGTTCTTCGCGTGGATAAAAATTCTGGAGTTGGTTGCGTTGGGTGTATATATCGTTCATACGAAACCAAAACTTTCACGCATTATTTTCCCGTTATCCGTCGGCGTTTTCTATTCCTCCGTTATTGCCATCATTCAATTTTTGTTGCAGCATTCCATCGGCGGGCCGCTTTGGTTTTTCGGAGAAAGAACGTTTACTGTAAACACACCGGGTATCGCGCGGGTAGATTTTAATTATTCACTATTCAGTATTCACTATTCAGTATTCAAACTCCGCGCATATGCAACATTCCCCCACCCGAATGTGTTAGGAGGATTTTTGGCAGTAACATTACCGATAATAATTTTTAATTTGAAATTTGAAATTTTTAATCAAAAAAAGAAATTTTCAATATTTAAAACAATAACAATTATTTTAGGCATAATTGCTTTGATTCTGACGTTCAGCAGGAGCGCGTGGATTGTCGCGGCTCTGGGTGGTGTGTATGTAATATTTAAAAATAAGAAACGTTTATTTTTTCCCGTCCTGCTATTTGCATCACTCATTATTTTTTTCATAGGAAACACATTTGGTTTTCAGGATGAATCCGTTGTCGTCCGCGGGCAGTTAAATGCAGCCGCACTATCCATGGCGCGCGCGTCCCCCGCCTTCGGCAACGGATTGGGGAATTTTTTGGTGCAACTCCCCGATTATCTTGTGTCGCGCCAAATTTATTTTTTGCAGCCGGTCCACAACATCTACCTTCTCCTGCTTTCGGAAGTTGGTATTGTTGGAGTTTGTTTTATTCTTTTTCTCGGGTATATCTTTATAAAACGTGAATTGGGAATGGTGAATAGTGAATTGCGGAAAAAACCAAAGACCGGGTTGTTCATTATTCAGTATTCACTATTCAGTATTCTCTTATTAGGCCTTGTTGACCACTATCCGCTTACCCTTCAACAGGGACAGCTGATGTTTACCATTTTTCTTTCCCTTTCTTTGATACAATAACACCATGAGGAAAATTGTTGCCGCCAATACGGTAAGTCAGCTTGTCGGGAAGGGATTGAGTGCCATTGCCACGTTTGTTGTTACCCTGCTCATTGCCCGGCAGTTGGGGGCATCCGGCTACGGAGATTTTGTAAAAATCACGACCTACGTTGCATTTTTTTATCTGCTCGCCGATTTCGGGATCAACGCCGTGTATTTGCAGCAGGCGGAGTCGCGTACGAGCTGGCCGTCACTTGTTTGTATCCGGACCATCGGAGGGCTCCTCCTTATTGCTTGTGCGCTGGGAATTGTAACGTTGTTGCCCGGCACCCGAACCGCGGGGTATACGTCGTTTGTGAGACTGGGAATATTACTCTATTCCCCCACCATATTGTTCCAGGCCTGGATTACGACCGGTAATGCCGTTTTCCAAAAACGACTCCGGTATGATTTCGCCGCGTGGGCAATTTTTTTCGGGTCACTGGTAACGGTCGGATTGTTGTGGGCATTGTTGTTTGTGTGGCAAGTGCCGGCGGTGACAGGAGCGCTTCTTGCGTTGGTCGCGGGCTCTGTCGTTACCGCGGCAACAACGATCTATTTTGCATTCCGTTTGCACCCGTTCGCCATACCCCATATTTCCGGTGCAGATATCAGACGGCTGTTTCTTCCTTCCATACCGCTGGGGATTACCCTGCTTTTTAATCTTGTCTATTTTCGCGCGGACAGCGTCGTTCTGACGCTCACGAGACCTACGGCAGAAGTCGGCGTCTACGGTCTGGCGTATAAAGTATTTGAAGTGGTTTTAGTGTTTCCGACATTTTTTATGAACGCCGTGTATCCCTTCATGGTGAAAGAACAACATGTGAACCTTAAAAAAATTTTTACAAATTCTTTTTTGTTTTTGCTTGTGACTTCTCTCGCGTCTCTGCTCATTTTATGGTTTACTGCTCCCGCCCTTACACTGGTTAAAAGCGATTTCGCCCCGAGCATTTCGGCGCTACGCGTATTGTCATTAGGTCTTCCGTTTTTCTTTGTGACGAGTGCCACGATGTGGGTGCTGGTTGCGTTAAAGAAACAATCGGCACTTGCCGTTATTTACGGAGTGTCGATGATTGTCAATATTATCGGCAACATTTTATTGGTGCCGATCTACGGATTTATGGCGGCCGCGTGGTTGACCGGCATCTCGGAAGGATTGGTGCTGGTGTTAAGCGGATTCGTTTTGGTACAATCATTTTCTCTTTCGAAAAAATAATCGTATGAAGTTTATCGTGCATACCGATGGGGGAGCGAGAGGCAATCCGGGTCCGGCAGCGATCGGCGTGGTCATTGAAGAAGTCGACGCAAGCAAAACTCAGGTGCTTGCTCGATTCGGTAAACGGATCGGCAATGCGACAAACAATGTCGCGGAATACACGGCGGTCATCGCCGCGTTAAACGCGGTGATCGCCGCGTTAAGCGCGGGGAAGCAGGAAGTGGGGGAGTCACCGGATATAGAATTTTTTTTGGACTCAACTCTTGTTGTCAACCAACTCAACGGGTTATTTAAAATTAAAGATCCGACACTCCGACAACTGAATACCGCCATCCGGATTTTGGAACAAGAGGTCGGGGGAGTGACCCACTATACTGCCGTACCCCGCGAACAAAACCGGCGTGCGGATTTCCTGGTTAACCAGGCGCTGGACACGTAATACCGTTGCCTCATGTCGGCTTGATCTTGTTGTACGTGGATTATACCCTTCTGACGTGTTGTTTTCGGATGTACTTTTTGTAATAATACAAACATCTGATTCTCTTCCCATTATGCATTCTGCCGCCACATCAGTTGCAACAGGTGAACATACTGCGTTACCCATAGCCCGTATTGACGCGCAGGACGAGCCGTCCGTATTACCGCTTCGGGAATACTTGGGAACACACGGGGTACAGGTATTTGTCAACAGGGCGTCCGTACCGGACGCGACCTACCATCTTGTGATGGGTGATAGCGAGTTTGTGAAAGATATTGTTTTCCGGACGAAAAAACAGGGGGAAAAAAGACTTGCAATTGTCGTCGGACATCCGCAGGGCGTGCCCGACCTGACGGACTACCGCGGCAAAATTATTCGTGTCGATCCGAAAGAAATTTCCGCGACGCAGGTCATCGAAATGTTCGAGTTTTTTTTCACCTCGGAGAAAGATGTTTTAGACCTGCGGAGCCCGCGACTAAACCGAATTGTACATGAGAAGCCATTTGTTGAATCCCCCGTACCGGAGCCCCCCGCACAGAGCCCCCCGTTGGCGGCGGGTGACCGGGAACGGATCGGCAATATTATCAAAGATGTATTTGGGGACCATGCGAAACCGCCCCCCCGCCGGAGGAAAAAACGGCGACAGTGGATGATAGGAGTCCTCATTGGGGTTGGGATACTTATTATTCCGGTAGTCTGGTATCTGGTAAGTATTGCTGTCTCAGGCGCGGCACTTGCTGCAAGCGCACGTGCCATTGCCGCCGGAAATATCGGGGCGGCGGGTTGGCAATCCCGGGTTGCCAGATACTGGATCGGACAAGGGGGCGTTGTCGTACATGTTGCCGCGGTTCCTTTGAGATGGGCGGGGGTTGAGGATTCGATCCGCGGCCAGGAACGGCTTGTCTCGTTTTTTTTGGATGCCGCAGATGCCAGTGAAAATATCCAATCCATGATGGGAGTGAGTCAGTCAGTCGCGTCCGGGTTTTTGAATCAGATGGATGTTACCGGCACAGGGACGACGCCGGCAGCCGACATCACGAAACTACGAAGATCATTAGACTCAGTCCAAAATACTTTGGGACTTGCCGAGGCGGAATTGACACTCCTCCTCCGGGACCGGACGTTTCCGTTTACCATTCCCGGTGTCTGGCGGGAAGGCACACGGATCATTTCCCAGATTTCGACACTCCGGGGTTTTGCATCCAACATGGACGAGCTTGTCTCGCTCTTTTTACAGCTTGCAGGATTTAAAGACCCCAGGACGTATCTTATTCTCCTGCAAAACAGCACGGAACTCCGGCCGACCGGCGGATTTATCGGCAGCGTCGCGGTCGCGTCATTTGCAGACGGACGGATGACGGATTTGGCGGTGCAGGACGTCTACACGTATGACGGACAACTGAAAGGGCACGTGGATCCTCCGATACCCGTAAGAGAATTGCTCGGTGAGGAACACTGGTATTTGCGCGATTCAAACTGGGATCCTGATTTTGCCGCGAGTGCCGCCAGAGCCGCGTGGTTTTACCAGAAAGAAAGCGGCACCAGTGTAGACGGGGTACTGGCTATTAACACGCCGTTTATTGTTGAGGTACTTAAAGCTACCGGGCCGATTGATCTTCCTGACTACAATGACCGCGTGACAGGGGATAATTTTTACGGCAGATCCCTCTACTATACGCAAAACGATTTTTTTGCGGGGTCTACCCAAAAGAAAGATTTCTTAGGGACACTTGCGCGGGCGCTCATCACAAAAATTACGACGAGCAGGACGACGAACATACCCGCATTGTTCAATGCCGTGACCACCGCACTTTCCGGACATGACGTTCTCTTAATGTTCGGCAATCAGGATCTCGAGTCGGTTGTCGCCCATTACGGTTGGGCGGGCCGGGTGCCGTCCACAACCGGTTGTATCGGGGAAGGCCAGGGCAGTTGCAGTTTTGATCCGCTGATTACCGTTGAGGCAAATATGGGAGTGAATAAAGTGAATTATTTTGTGTCACGGATAGTGGACCGGCAGGTAACGGTCAGTGCCGGCGGCACAATCAGCGAAACAATACTAGAGACCATCAAGAATGCCAGTACGCAGGACCAGAATTTACCGTATCGCGTTTATCTTCGTTTGCTTTTGCCCCCGGATGTCGATGTCGCCGGAGTCAAGTTAGACGCAGTGCAGGTTGTGCCGCGGAAAGACACGGCGAAAGCGCCGACAATTCCTGTGCTTCCGTATCTTGAGCGAACGGATGTGACGAGTGCATCGTATGTGTTGGGAATCGGCATGGATATTCCTGCCGGCCACGAAAAGCAATTGTCCATTACGTATACGCGCAATAACATTGTCTCCTTCGGTACATCCGGGGCGGTGGTTGACCTTTTTGTCCAAAAGCAGCCCGGTGTGACGGGAACGCCGGTCCATACGGTTGTGCGCTATCCTCCCCAATGGACTGCGGGCATCGAGGAACAGGCGTCCGGTACGGGAGGCCAGGATTTTATTGCAAACACAGGTCAACTCGAGTACAATATGGTTCTTAACGAGGATCGTCTTACACGTATCCGGTTTACCAAATAATAATGAAAAAATATTCTTTAACAGCACAACCGCGCGATATCGTCGGGAGGAAAGTTAAACAATTGCGTATGCAGGGCGCCATTCCTGCGACGGTATACGGCAAAAACGTCAAAAGCGTTTCGGTGAGCGTAGGGGCGGAAGCATTTGCGAAGGTATACAAAGAAGCAGGGGAGACAGGACTTGTCGAGCTATTGATTAATAATGGAGAAAAACAGACGGCCGGCCTGCCTGCCGGCAGGCCGGTACTTGTACACACGCTTCAGCGGGACCCAGTGAGTAATCATTTGCTGCATATTGAATTTCACCAGGTAGATTTGAAAGAAAAAGTACATACAAAGGTGCCGCTCCTCCTCACCGGGGATGCACCTGCGGTTGTCGGAAAACTAGGCGTACTTCTGACACTCATTGACGAGGTTGAAGTGGAAGCGTTGCCGACCGATTTGCCGGAAAAACTTACCGTAGATGTTTCGAAGTTGGCCTCAAGAGCCAGGAAAAACTCCGGCCGGTGCTACTCCAAAAGCTTCGAAGTAAAAGCAGTCAGGCGATTAACCGTGGGGTTATTTGGATCCAGAATCTGTGCCTGGGTCAGATACGCATGCGCCTGAGTGAGATTTCCCTGCTCGTAAGAGAGTGCCGCGAGTTGTATATAGGCATCGCGATAGTCTGGGCGGCTGGATACAATGTTTTGCCAATAGATCATTTCTGCTTCCCTGCGCTGTGCTTTGGCTGTTGTGTCAGCGCCGAGTACTGGGCTAAGCTCTGCCACAATAGCAAGTTCCCGATCCGCAAGCGTCCGTGCTCCGGCGTTCCGCAGCGTTTGGGCGAGGTTTTCATGGGTTGGAGCGTAAAACGGATGGGTAAATATATCAATAAGCTTGTCAGAATAGGCTAAAGGCTTGGTTAGCCACAAAAAAACGTTGAGGCTGACCAGCGCAAGAAGTAGTACCCAAAGACAAAGGTTTCCGAGCCAAGAAAAGGTCCTTGCGGAGAATATTCGGGAAATATGCGGGAAATGTAGCCTCATACGTAAATGTGGTACCATTGTAGGCAGCAGGAGGATTTTTTGCAATGGTTGATAAAAAACGGATTGCCACAGTAGTCCAAACACTGAAAGACGCATATCCAAAAGCGCGCATTGTCCTTCGTTATTCAACCCCATGGGAGCTGTTGGTTGCCGTCATGCTTTCTGCCCAGTGTACCGATGTGACCGTGAACAAAGTCACGGAAAAGTTGTTTGCCAAGTACAAAACAGTAGATGCATATGTGGGTGCTGATCTTACCGAGTTTGAACAGGACATCAAATCAACGGGGTTTTACCATAATAAGGCAAAAAACGTGCTGGTGGCCGCCAAACTCATTCAAACGAAATTCAACGGCACGGTGCCGAGTACGATGGAGGAGATGCTCACGATTCCGGGTGTTGCCCGGAAAACCGCCAATGTAGTATTGGGCAACGCCTACGGCGTAGTCGTAGGGATAGCGGTCGATACGCATGTATCGCGGTTGAGCCAGCGGTTGCGCCTGGTGGACCTGACGAAGATCGGCGGCAAAAAACTTATGATTTTTGAGCGCGGGGGAAAGGTGTTTATTGAGTACACAAAAGATGCGGATCCGGTGAAAATTGAGAAAGAACTCATGGCAATCATCCCTAAAAAAGACTGGTTTAGGCTTACGTATCTTCTTATCGATCACGGCAGGGCGGTGTGCCGCGCCCAAAATCCCAATTGCGCAGGGTGTATGGTCAGTCGTCTGTGTCCGTCCTTCCGCTTGCAGGTATGAGAGCACTGTGGTATCCTTTGCCCATTATCCGTTACATATAAAAGGAGACTATATGGCACGAAAAAAATCTGTAAAAAAATTACCCCGAGTACATGAAATGATCGATACCAAAACAGAAGATCTTATGCCGATAGAATCTACCAAACCCAAGCGCCGGTTCCCCGTGACGAAGGTGGCGCTTATTATTGTTGTCCTTGGGTTGGTGGCCATTTTTGTGTCCAATAAGGGACTCTTAGTAGCTGCGGTTGTCAACGGCAAGCCGATTTTCCGTTGGCAGCTGAATAGCGTTATGGCCAGCCGGTTCGGGCAACAAACATTGGATAGTATGGTGAGCCAAATGCTCGTTGACGAGGAGGCAAAGAAAGCCGGCGTCAGCGTATCGCAGGCGGAAATTGCACAAAAAGAATCGAATCTTGTTGCGAGTCTCGGCAGCAACGTGAGTCTTGACGATGTCCTTCAGTATCAGGGAATGACCAAGGCAGATTTTGAGGATCAGCTTCGTTTGCAACTGACGGTCGAGAAATTACTGGGGAAAGATATCACGATCACGGATGCTGATATAACCAACTATATCGCCACCAACGCGTCAACACTCGCTGCAAGTGATGAAGCGGGGCTAAAAGAAGAAGCCAGACAGGCTATTTTTTCACAGCAGCTGAACGATAAGGTGCAGACGTGGTTTGCCGAA
Organism: Candidatus Gottesmanbacteria bacterium; assembly: GCA_026396845.1. GTDB lineage: Bacteria > Patescibacteriota > Microgenomatia > UBA10105 > UBA927 > XYB1-FULL-47-11. Next base: position 13,658 of record JAPLWC010000007.1, on the reverse strand, counting down.
GTGAAAACAAAGGCAAAAATTCTCCGATTTTTGTAACACGGCATGAAGAAAACGTATATCCTTGCGGCAGTATTATTTGTGGCAATTGTAGGAGGAGCGTTTGTTTGGAAATCTCAGCCCACGGCTGATCGGCCTCTGGCCGAGGCGCCGGTACAAGAAAAGCAGACTGTTGAACCGACAACCATAATAACTAATACGCCTGTGGTAACACCGACAGTATCTATGACAAAACAATATACGAGTCCGCCGCCCATGACCATAGATTCCAACAAAACGTATACGGCAACGATTGTGACGGATAAGGGAACAATGGCCGTTACATTATTTGCTAAAGAGACACCTGTGACGGTCAACAACTTCGTATTTCTTGCCCGAGCGAGTTTTTATACGAATACGATATTTCACCGTGTTATGAAAGGATTCATGATTCAGGGAGGCGACCCGAGAGGAAATGGAACCGGCGGCCCAGGGTACTCGTTTGCCGACGAGCCGATAACCCGTGAGTATACCCGCGGAACGATCGCCATGGCCAACAGCGGCCCGAACACGAACGGCAGCCAGTTTTTTATTATGCACGCGAACGTGCCGCTTCCCAAACAATACGTTATCTTCGGGGCGATTGACCCGTCGGATTGGGCCAGTCTTGCCACACTCGACGCAATCGCGACTGCTCCGGTAAGCGATAACGGGATGGGTGAGGATTCGAAACCGGCTACGCCGACTGTGCTACAATCAATGAGTATAAAGGAGGAATAATATATGCCGTGGTATTTAGGAAACGGATCAATGATGTCCACCGGTTGGTTCGGGTGGGGAGTCATTCCAATGGCGATCTGGTCACTCTTGTGGACCGGATTGGCACTGTGGCACTCCGCTAAACGCGGAGAGAAATGGTGGTTTATCCTATTCCTGTTGGTTCATACCTTAGGGATACTGGAAATCATCTATCTTTTGTTCGTCGCTCACGCATTCGGCCAAAAGAAATCTTCCCGCAGACAAAGTCGATGAAGACTTGGCGACGTCTCAAAGAGCACCCTGAATTATGGGAACGGTATTTCGTCCGCGAAAAGGTTATTCGCGCTACTCGTTCGTTTTTTGAAAAAGAGAAGTTCCATGAAATAGAAACGCCCATCCTTATTGCCCATCCTCCGGCCGAATCGTACCTGGATGTATTTGAAACGAAACTGTTGGACCGCAAGCGCCGTGTGACCCCCGCATACCTCTCGACGTCACCCGAGGTGCCTTTAAAAAAACTCATGGCCGCAGGATTGGGGAATTGCTACGCGATCACCAAAAGTTTCCGCAATATGGAAACAGACAGCCACCTGCATAACCCAGAATTTACCATTCTTGAATGGTACCGCACCGGCGCCGATTATTTCGATATTATGAACGACTGCGAGAAGCTATTGATTGCGATTGCCGGCGGCACGTCACTCACCTATCAAGGACAAAAAATAAATCTCACGGTTCCGTGGGAACGGATAACGGTGGCGGACGCGTTCAAAAAATACGCAGGCGTAAACTTCGATGATTTTTTTTCTATCAAAAATGCAAAAAAGATTATACGGCAAAAAGGATACACAGTTGAAGAAAACACTACATGGGAACAGCTGTACAATCAAATTTTTCTGAATGAAGTCGAGCCGCACCTCGGACACGGTAAACCGACCATTGTATATGAATTTCCCGGCGAGCTGGCGGCGCTTGCAAAGAAAAAAGAGAGCGACCCTCGGGTAGCCGAGCGGTTTGAATTTTATATAGAAGGATTGGAATTAGGGGATGCGTATTCGGAACTCACGGACCCTGTTGAGCAGGAAGCGCGGTTTAAAAAAGAGCTTGCTGAGCTTAAGCGTTTAGGGAAAACTACGTATGACTACGATCACGATTTTATAGATGCTTTGAAAGTCGGATTGCCAAAATGCAGCGGTATTGCCGTTGGTATAGACCGCTTGGTTATGTTACTGGCCGATACAACGGATATAGCAGACACGCTCTTTTTTCCGGCCAAGGAAGAGTTTCCGTTGCCAGAAAAACCGTAATTGGGTATAATACGCATGGTTCCCCGGGGATCCGGGGGATTTTTATTTTATTATGAGCACCATAAATACGGGAGATTTTACTAAAAGCACGTTTATTGAATTTAAAGGCGAGCCGCATCAGATTGTGGAATTCCAGCATGTGAATCCTGGGAAAGGATCGGCGTTTGTGCGCACCCGCCTCAAATCGCTCAAAACCGGCAAAGTGCAGGAGTTTACGTTTAAGGCCGGTGAATCAGTGGCGGAGGTTTCAATCGCGACCCGCGAAATGCAGTATCTCTACAAAGAAAATGACAATTATGTTTTTATGGACAACACCTCGTACGAACAGTTCAACATTCCTGCCGCGATGCTTGGGAATTACGTGAACTATCTCAAGCCCAACGATGTATATCAGATTCTCGTCAACGGCGAGGAAGCCGTGGGATTGCGGTTCCCCAAAAAAGTGCGTCTCAAGGTGACGGAAGCCACGGAAGGCGCCAAGGGCAATACCGTATCGGGAGCCACAAAAACAGTGATTGTGGAAACCGGCGCCGTTGTCACCGTGCCGCTGTTTATCAAAGAGGGCGAAACCATTGCAATTGACCCCGAAACCGGCACCTATTTAGAGAGAGCTTGAGCCGAACTCCCTCGAACGCGCGTAATCTTGCGTGATACACTACAGGGAGTGACCCGCACATCATTAAACCGCCGGATTCTTCTTATCACCGCAATTATTCTCGTATTGCTGGTTACCTACGTGGTAACCAAAAAAACGTCGGCACCGGTCCGACCGATTGAGTTAACTCACGAGGCCACATCGTCTTCCAATACCGCGGTAACAACAAAAGAGGAAATTGTCCGTGTTACGAGCGTTATTGACGGCGATACCATAGAGATTGAAGGCGGCAGGCGTGTGCGGTATATCGGCATCAATACGCCGGAAATTGCCCATTCCGGTACAAAAGAAGAATGCTTTGGTTCTGCCGCTCGGGATGAAAATTCGTCACTCGTGAACGGAAAAACGGTACGGTTAGTTCGCGACGTCTCCGATACGGATACCTACGGCAGGTTACTTCGCTATGTTTACGTTGGCGATGAGTTTGTAAACGAGACGCTTATGCGCCGGGGATTTGCCCGCGCCGAACCGGTGAAGCCAGACACACTATTTGCATCGCAATTTTTCTCCGCCCAAACTGAAGCGAAACAAGAAAATAGGGGATTATGGCGGGCTTGCAAAAGTTCCGTTGACACCCGGGGGTAACCATGGAACAATAAAGTCATGGATGACGTGAACCCAACACCGGAAGTTTTATACGGATTGAGTGCAACGCCGACCGCGCCTCCGATTCCCATCGAGGAAACTCCGGAAATCCCCATGGATACGCCTTTGGAGCCGCAATCGCAGATTCCTCCGCCCCCGCCGATGCCCAATGTATTCCGCGGATCCGGAGTTTCAATCTTTATTGTTCTTATCCTTATCGTCGCCGGTTTATTACTTTTCAACTACATCCGGCCGTTTTTTACGGGTGGAAATAAGGTGACCACCGGCGTGACGCCTACGCCGGCACATGCAACACCGACACCTGTTGACCCGTTTGTAGGATGGAGTGAGCAAACCATTGCCGGAATTTCCTATAAATTGCCGCCGGATGTTTTGGCGCCCGCGTGTGACGGGACCGGCTGCGTGTCACAATGGACGAATTTGCCGGGCGGCACGAGACTAACGATTTCGCCGAAAACCGTAACCCAGCCCCTTACCAGCCTTCGCGGTGTGGTCATTACGGACGTGTCGGGTACGGCGTTTACCAGCCAAGACGCGACAATATCGGGGCACACGGCAGTTGAATTTACCGGTTCGTTTTCGGGCCGCACAACCGGCGGCTCCGGGTTTACGCAAATGCACGGGTTTATGATCGAAGTGACGCCGGCCCTGACCCTCGAAGTGAATCATTTCACCCCTACCGGGGTGACTGCGGATTGGGCTCGCGACGATACGCTCTTCACCCAAATTATTTCAACATTGTCATTTGCCCCGGTGCCACCCATCGCAACCACGACATCGGTACCGGCGACATCTTCAGGATATTAAACATTTTTCATTTCCCATTTTTCAATTTTCATTTAAATAAATGCAAAATCAATGAGAAATAATAAATGATAAATGAAAATTATCAAGCGGGCCACGAGGAAATGATGAGTGGTATTCTGTCCCACCCGGGAATTTTTTGATACAGCGCCTCCGTTACGAACGGCATAAACGGGTGAAGAAGCTTTAGGAGTGTTTTGTATATATCTATCAATACGGCAAGCGTTTGCGTATCGTCTGCTTCAAGTTGTTTTTTGCTTTGCTCGATATATTTATCTGCAAAAACATGCCATGTAAAATCGTAGATCTTTTTTGCGGCATCAGAATATCGATATTTTTCCATCTTATTCGTGACATTAATTGAAAGGTCGAATACACTCTTCAGCATTTTTTGTTGTGGGTTTGGCAGAGTTTTTACATGAATTGGCAAACTCTCTTTACTATCCAGATTCTGTTTTGCAATGTTAAGTTCAATAAACCGCCCGATGTTCCAGAGTTTATTGGCAAAGTTGCGCATGCCGCGGATTTTATCCTCGGAAAGCGACTGGTCGTTGCCGGCGGCTGTTCCGAAAACCAATGAGAAGCGCAATGCATCAGCCCCGTACTGGTCCGCCATTTTCAGCGGATTAATCGCATTTCCCTTGCTCTTGCTCATTTTCTGGCCTTTGGCATCGCGTACTAAGCCATGAAGATAGACCGTCCGGAAGGGCACGTCGCCGGTGACGTAGAGCCCCAGCATAATCATGCGGCAGACCCACCAGGGTAAAATATCATATCCTGTCTCCATAACGCTTGTGGGGTAATACGTATCGAAATCTGTTCCCGTAGTTTTGGTTCTCAAATTTTCAATTTTCAATTTTAAATTTTCATTTTGATTAGAATTTAAGATTTTGGATTTAGGATTTGCACTTTGCGAAAGCAAAGTGGCATAGGGCCACTGGGCGGACGAAAACCATGTATCAAACGTATCGATATCCTGTGTTAAACGGGTGCCTCCGCATTTGGTGCAATTGATCGGAATTTCCCCCTGCGTCACAATCCAGTGTTCGTGCTCGGGCGTGCTGCAGTCCTCGCATTTCCAGGCCGGAATACGTATGCCCCACACAATCTGGCGGCTTATATTCCAATCATGGAAATGAGTAAGCCATTGATTGGCGATTTTTTCAAACCGTTTCGGTACAAACGTAATTCGTTTTGCTTTTACTGCTTTCACTGCTTGCGTTGCTAAGGGTTTTACCCTTATGTACCACTGGGAAAGGGGGAGTGGCTCGAGTACTGAACCGCACTTGTAGCAGGTGGCGACCGTATGGGTGTAGGCGTTGTCGATATGATCCATGAGGCCCCGCGCAACCATGTCCTTGACGATTTGTTCGCGTGCAACACTCACCTTCATTCCCGCGTACGGGCCGGCAATCTTGGTGAGCCTGCCGTCGAAACCGATGACCTGTTTTGCGGGCAGATTATGGCGTTTGGCGATTTCAAAATCCGTCATATCATGGAAGGGGGTAACCTTGGCAACCCCGGTACCGAATGCCGGATCAATCGCCGAATCTGCAACCACGACTACTTTAAACGGCCCCAATAGTCCTTCAACCGTAATTTCCTTTCCGACCCATTGTTTATAGCGTTTGTCTTTAGGGTTCACCGCAACCGCGGTATCGCCGAATTTGGTTTCCGGCCGCGTGGTCGCCAGGATAAACGGTCCGTATTTCATGTAATACAACGGGTCCGTGCGCTCGACATGTTTGACTTCAAGATCAGAGAAACTCGTGCCGTCTTTGGTGCAGTAGTTGACGAGGCGTGCGTCCCGATATACGAGTCCGTCATCAAATAATTTTTTGAACGTTTGGTACACAATGGCGATAATTTTTGGATCAAGGGTAAAGATATTGCGGCTCCAGTCCAGCGAAAATCCAAGTCTGCGCAGCTGATTTTCCATGGTGCCGCGGTTGGCCGCGACAAAATCCCAGATGTTTTTGTAGAGCGCTTCGCGTTCAAAGTCAAAGCGGCTTTTTCCTTCTTTTGTCAAATATTTTTCATACACAAACTGCGTCTCAAATCCCGCGTGGTCCTCGCCCGGCAGCCAAAGCGTGGGGTCTCCTTTCATGCGGTGATAGCGGATCATAATGTCCTCCACGACATACATCGCGTGACCAAGATGAAGATCAGCGTTTGCGTTCGGGGGAGGGAGGAGGATGGAGAATGATTGTTTGCCCCCATCCATTTTCGGCGAAAAATATCCGCCCGCTTCCCAGATTTTATACATCGCCGCTTCAACAGATTGGGGATTGTACGCTTTCTCCATGAGGCAATTGTAGCGTATATTTACAATTCTTCCAATTTGACGGTATCGGTGGTTTTGTCCTTGACGAGTTCAAGGTAGCGCTCGGTGGTGGAGAGGCGTTTGTGGCCGACGAGTTTTGAAAGGGTGGTGATGGATGTTCCTGCCATCAAATGATGGGCAATGAAGGTATGGCGGAGATCATTGACCTTTGCCCCTTCAATGCCCGCGATACGGAAATACCGGTCAATGGCCGTGCGGATATTGCGGATGAGGAGGGCCCGTCCTGTTTTGGTGACAAAGAGTGCCGAACTTGCGGCTGATGGACTTCGTACCGCAATATAGCGGTCCAGCGCCTCTTTGGCGGCCTTATTCAAGGGAACCAAACGCTGCGCATGACCTTCCTGGGCTGCGATTTGGAGTTCATTGCCTTTGATATCGGAAAGGGTGAGGGCCGCAAGTTCTCCAATACGGATACCTGTTTGCAAAAATAGCTCAACGATGGCATAAATACGTATATCTCCGCGGCATGCGTCCCGCAGTGCCCGGTATTCGATTTTAGAGAGAATCCGCGGCGGCTTGACCTCATATTTGGGGTGTTCAATCTCGATTGCCGGATCCATCGTAATGGCGCCGGAGGCCTTTAAAAATCGGAAAAAAGTCTTTATTGAGTTGATTTTCCGGGAGATGGATTTGGGTGTATAGCTGTCGCTCGCGAGCTTTTTCAAAAACGCCTCAAGCTCATCGCGGGAAACTTCCGTAATCGTTTTCTTGCCCATGTTGGCAAGAAATGTCGTAACCTGTTCGATATCTTTGCCGTATGCTACGATAGTAGCGCGGGCGCGACGGCGGCTCTCAAGATATTGGATAAATTGCGTGTGGGCAGTTTTAAGATCTATAGCCATATGTTCGCTCGCGTCCTATAATATCATGGAATACGCTTGATTTCAAGGGATCAAAATATGGGGAGTAAACTGGTTCGGGTTGTCATCCTTATCATCTCAATCACCATGGGGATCGGGATTATACGGTCCGTCTATACGCTCTCGCAAAAAAAGGGAATTATCGCCGAACGTCAACGCGTCCTTCGCGGGCTTATTGCCGAAAACAGTCAGCTTCAACAAGAGCTCCTGGAATCGACCAGCCCGGCATTTATTGAACAGGCAGCGCGGGATAAACTTGGCCTCGTGCGGGAAGGGGAGACGGTGGTAATTATGGACAAGTCACAAATTTTAAACCCCGATAGCCAAAAAAACCATCAGGAATTACCCCCGTGGAAGCAGTGGTGGGCGTTATTTTTCTAACTGTGTGCCAGCGGCAGGGATCGGACCTGCTACACATGCCTTATGAAGGCACTGCTCTACCAATGAGCTACGCTGGCTTACGTCCACCTATTTTATCGAAATTTCGCCTTGAAGGCAATCAATACGTGGTAATGTGAATACGGGATTGGTTGAGAGTAGCCGGAGATTGCAGTTGTGTTTTCATCTGTACCTGGTAAAGCTTGCTTCCTTTGTCCAGAGTAACGGATTGCGAAGTAAGGAGGGTCGGTCCGGTCGTATTCATGGACATTTCCGAAAACCAGACAGGGTGCCCGTCGGTTTTGTTAAATAACCGTACGTAGGCGACCTGGTTGCCCGTGGGTACAGCAACGGTTGCCTCAAATATGACTTTTTTTATGCGCGGATACTGCGCACTGTCCACTGTTGCCGACGCGCCGGTGACATCTGCCCAGTCGCTGGTTGTATTGGTGCCGGTTCCCAATGGGACGAAATATTCTTTAGCGGTTGCCGTAGTCGTCCCCGCGAGTTTATTAATCGCTGTTAAACATCCAGCAGGGCACTTAGCAGCAGTTGCCGCCGTGGTTGCCTCGCCCAAAACATACTGCTCATTTATGTAGTTTTTTATGAAAAAATAATCGAGAACGACGAGGTTAGTGATAATGAGGAGCAGCCCGCCGATGACGTACCGTTTAACGACTTTTGTTTTCACTCTATATTCACTGTAGGGAACGCGTGTTGGGTTGTCAAATGATCGTCAAGAAGAGTATAATAACAATGTTCTTTAACGAGCGCGGGGTAGTGTAGAGTCGCACAGAAGGCTCATAATCTTCTAGACCAGGCGCGCCTCCTGGCCCCGCAACCAAACAACTTTAGCCCGTTGGGGATCACCTGGTAGTAGAATTAGATAGTTTTGATAACCTCAATCAGGAGTTTTTTAACTTTTTCTGCATTTTCCTTCATTCTTTTCATAACCATCTCAAAAGACACGGATAGTACTCCCTCCCTCCAACAATCATAATCAGTGACCATAGCAATAGTTTGATATGGGATTGAAAGTTCATTCGCGAGAATTACTTCCGGGATTGTAGACATATTAATAAGTTCTGCTCCCAAAATTTGAAACATTTTTGATTCAGCTTTTGTGGAAAAACGCGGTCCTTCTATGGTGACAATTGTACCGGAAGCGTGGTATTTAAACTTTAGTTTTTGAGCTGCTTTCACTAGTTTCAGTCTTAGAGCTTTAGCAAAAGGTTCGGCCATAGCTGTATGAACTACCTTGGTATCAAAAAAGGTAAGTTTCCTTAGTTTAGTAAAATCAATACATTGATCCGGGAAAACCAGATTGCCCGGAGCCATTTCTTCTTTTAATGAACCGCACGCGGTGGTGGCCAAAATATGGGTGCAACCAAGATGCTTCAGAGCCCACAGATTGGCCCGGTACGGTACATTGGTCGGGGTAAGCGTGTGTTTTTTATTGTGGCGCGGCAGAACAATTATTTTTTACCATTGATTGTGCCGATTAATAACTTGTCTGAAGGTTTACCGAAAGGAGTAACAATTTCTTTCGTCCGTGCATTCTGTAAGATGTGTGGGTCATCGAAACCGCTTCCCCCAATAATGCCAATGATGGTTGTCTTTTGAATCTTCATAAACTTTTCTTTCTCATTCTAAGTCACCACCGTGAACGTAAGCAAATCCAGGGTGAAGGAACGCTTCCCTTGTCGCACTAAAACAAAATGTGCTAATGTTAATATAGAGAGAAGGTGAGGAAAATGAAATTAAAGACAGTTTCCAAATGGTTAGTTATACTTGGAGCTATAGAGGTGGGACTAATGGGTGTCATGAATTTTGACTTCATTGGAAGCCTATTGGGTGGAAACCTCGTAGGAGTGTTTTACCCGTTAAGAATGAGTAGTAGGGACTCGGGATTGGCAAAAATCGTTGACGAATCCAATGAATGGACCAGGAGCATCTTTTGGCACTTCAGTAAGGACAGAGTTTGTCGCATCGTGATAGATACGAACGTCCTCTACCGCCCGGAGTAAAAGTATTTAGCACATTCTGATAACCTATTTTGTGATTTGATGGTTTCTAAAATATGTTTGCACTAACTTCCTTATCATAAAAATACAGAGTATAGAGATATACGTATATATGCAACAAAAAACAGCTTGTAGTACAGATAACGGGTGTCCTTCTGTTTTGATCAGAAATGATGTTTTAGTATAATTTGCAGCAATGTGTTGAAGAGACCCCGTTACAAATAGACCATACGTTAGCCACTATAAGATTGGCCAGTGCCACGCCATTAGGTCCATAGAATATCGTCCTAAGGAAGTTACACCTTGCACTATTTTATTCTGGTAACGTACTGCATATATCAGCAATCGTGAAATGCCGTATGATCCTAATGCCGCACTCATGATGTATAAGAATTTGTTCCCAAATTGCCGCTGGAACATGTCGATATATCCGTTCGATAGAGAAAAAACGATAAAAAGCAATATCATAAGAACGTCAAATGGTAAACGGAGTGTAGATTTGGGAATACTGACTGTTGAGGCGATGGAACCCATCATCATCATACCGACAAAAAGCACAATCAAATCATAGGAAAAAATCGGGTAATGAAATGGGTTTGAGAGCAGGAAGCCGGCTAGTACAAAGCATAGTGACAATAGGCTTCGATTAACTACCCGCATACGAGACCACCATCCTGCCATCGACCGCATGATAACCGATGCGAAGAAATATGTCGGAATAAACCAAAGCGGACTATTAAAGTAAGCGTTTCGTCCCGTCAGCCATTTGGTGAGTTCACGCCCAATGGGCTGTTCCAATATATGCTGTGGATAGACAACTCTGAGCACCATCCATCCGATAAAGCTAACGATTCCGGAGACGAAAAATGGCATCAACAGTCGCCGTGTTATGGAAATTAAATGCCGGAGTGTCAACGGTGTGTTTGTTACAAGCCATCCTCCGGTAAAAACGAATACCGGGAGCATCCAGCTGACAATAAGCGGATCCGAAATCCGGATAAAGGGTAAAAAACCGGTATGGAATGCTATAACGCTGATAATTCCTAAACCACGCACAGCGTTAATCCACTCTATTCGGTTCGTTTTTTCCATTTTCTTCAATTTTTTGATTTGATAGTTCTGAATACAACTCTCTGTGTTTTTGTAAGTTTATCAATAGACGTAGCTATTCTACAACTTGCGTATCTGGAATGATTCTTATACAGTAATAATCCTAAATAAGAGCGCGTATGTCAGGAATGAAACTTACGAAAATTATATTTTTTAGTTGTATCGGTTCAGTAGGTTTATACTTTCTATTGAGTCAGCTAGTAAAACTTGAAAAAAAGAATTTAACCCGCATAACCAGCCCTCTCACAGATTCTGCAATCGTTACTCCCGCCGTCCGTCCATCCGTAGAAGAAGAAAGTCAGACAGGGTTACAACAATTGAAAGATGTAGTAGATAACGCATTAACGGGAACTACCGGGACATATGGAATCGTTATCCGGAGTTTAAAAACCGGTGAAACCTTTTGTATGAACGAACACAAAGTTTTTGACCCTGCAAGCCTGTATAAACTTTGGGTTATGGTGACGGTATATGAGCAAATTCAAAACGGACAGTTACAAGAAAACCAAATTTTAAGTCAAGATGTGTCCACGTTAAATAAAGAATTTCTTGTTGCAACGGATTCTGCGGAAAGAACAGAAGGAACAATCACGTTTACGGTGCATGATGCTTTAACCCAAATGATCACGATTTCTGATAACTATGCGGCATTATTATTGTCAGAAAAGATCAGGTTGTCCTCCGTTGCGACGTTTTTAAGAGAGAATGGTCTGAGTGAATCAACGGTGGGCACTGATGGCGGTTCTCCTACAGTCACACCCTCTGATATTGCGCTCTTTTTCGAAAAACTTTATCAAGGACAGCTTGCAAATCAACACCATACTGATGAGATGATCAATCTGTTAAAGAACCAGAAGCTGAACGAAGGGATACCAAAATATTTACCGGACCAGTCAGAGGTTGCTCATAAAACCGGAGAGATTGATGCTTTTAAGCATGATGCCGGGATCGTATATACCGATAGTAATGAGTATATTATCATTGTGATGTCTGATAGCGATAATCCGCCGGGAGCGCAGGAGAGAATAGCCCTGATTTCAAAAGCAGTCTTTGATTACTTTACAAATAAACAATAAGTTCAGACGCCCCGCAACCAATGCACAAAAAACCCCGCATTCGCGGGATTTTTTGTTTTGTTTATACACGAAATACGCTTACCAGTTCCGTCCGCCGCGGTCATCTCCTCGTCCACCACCACCTCCACCCCGATATCCTCCGCCTCCGCCTCCGAATCCGCGATTTTCGCGTGGAGCCATCGGTTTGGCTTCGTTGACGACGATTGCACGTCCGTCAAGCGTCTTGCCGTTTAAATCGGCGATTGCTTTCTTTGCTTCATCATCCGTACTCATTTCGACAAAACCAAATCCGCGGGATTTTCCGGAAAACTTATCAGTAATAATCTTCGCTGATGTGACTGTACCGGCTGTCGCAAAAAATGTCTTGAGCGAATCGTCTGTCGTGTCCCATGAAAGTCCCCCAACAAATAATTTAAGTGCCATAAATAGTTTTCACCTCCTTAAGTGCCTCATCTATTACCTGACGTATCCATCCACTTACGGGGGCTACGGTCACGAACAGAAAGGATTAGTGGGTGTATTGTACCACGACTGGCGCGGGGTATGGTATGCTCGAAATATATGCTGCCCCATAGAAGGGTGGAGAATTGGAAAAAACTCCCCGAACTCGCTAAGCTCACCGACCTATCAAATCCTCCTAAGGAATTGTATTTCGCTGGTACATGGGATCCTGGTATTTTTAGCTCATGTGTTGCAATCGTCGGCAGCCGGCGTATGACCGACTACGGCCGGCGGGTCATCGAAAAAATAATTCCCCGTTTTGTATTTGAAAAAAAGACTATTGTATCCGGATTCATGTACGGCGTGGACCAATATGCTCATGAGGTGTGTATTGAAAACGGCGGCAGGACCATTGCCGTGTTGGGGTGGGGGATAACACGGGCCCTCGAAGGGACTGACCGCAAAATTGCCGAACGTATTGTTTCTTCCGGCGGCTTACTTTTGAGCGAGTGGAAAGATCAAAAACCTACACTTTGGACATTCCCAGTTAGGAACCGCATTGTGGCAGCGCTTTCGGAGGATATTATCGTCGTTGAAGCGGCAGTCAAAAGCGGGTCGCTCATTACCGCCAATATTGCCCGAAAGTTGAAACGCCGGCTCTGGGCAGTACCGGGAGCTATTACCAGCAGATTGTCCGGCGGGACCAACATGCTTATCGGGCAGGGGTACGCCAAAATGTGGTCGGGAGATCCCCCCCAGATACACATAACAAAGAGCGATGATCCGCTTTTGGCGATTCTTGAAGGAGACGGGCTGACCGCAAACGATATTGCGCGCAAACTCGGCAAACCGGTATCGGAAATCGGCGCCCAATTATCCCTGCTTTCCGTCACAGGCCAGCTGACCGAGCAGGGAGGGAAATACTATTTGAATTATGTTGACCAAAATTAGCTCTATTGCCAATGTAGGACTTGAGACGGTTCCGGTTGATGTCGAGGTGGATGTCGCCACAGCGGGATTTCCCGGTTTTACGATTGTGGGACTGGCAAGTAAGGCGGTAGAAGAGGCGCGTGAACGGGTGAAAACGGCGATTATCAATTCCGGTTTTGATTTTCCCCCGAAAAAAATAACCGTCAACCTGGCTCCTGCGGATTTGCCCAAAGACGGCGCGGCGTATGATTTGCCGATTGCCGTGGGCGTGCTTATCGCAAACGGGCAACTTGACCCGCCGCCGGAAATCTCAAAAGGTAAAATATTTTTTTACGGTGAACTATCGCTGGACGGGACCCTGCGGCCGACGCGCGGGATTTTACTGCTT
>JAPLWC010000018.1 GCA_026396845.1 Candidatus Gottesmanbacteria bacterium | reverse complement strand
GCGGAATAAAGAAATAACCTCGCTCTCCCATCCGGTTTCCTCTTATACTTCACGGACAATGCACTGCGCTGCAGTCTCATCGCGCTCAAGAAATCCTGCAGGCACCCCCCACTTACCGGATTCAAGCAGGTCACCTGTCCGTTTTTCCAGAAGCAATTTTCCGTCCATTTCGATAATCGCATGGACGACCACATGCCGGAGTTTTGCTTTATTCCCATTTTCAAACGTACAGGTAATCATAAGCTGTTATATTCTACCAGATTCCGGGGTTTTGGCCACGGTGATATAATCTTGTCAAAATGATTCGATTGCCTAATTTCCACCGTTTATCCCAACTGAAAAACCAGATTATATCCCGGATTGTTGACCATAAAACTCTCATTATAGTTTTATGTATCACCGTAATTTCTTTAGTTGCATTCGGAATTTTTACGGTTAAGCTAAAATCGTATCTTCTGTCTAAAATTGAAGCAGCCCAACAAACAGCTCAAAGATCGGCGTCAAACGATATGTATTATGCCACCACCGCCGGCGGTTTGAGTTCAAATCTGAAAAATCTATCTGCTTCTGATACCGCTGTTTTGGGTATTTCGAATGATTCAAACTGTCGGGACACCAACGGTTGATAATTCACAGGTCTATGTTTCCCCGAGTACAACGCAGGTCAATACCGCCGCAACCATTTCCGTAGAGCTATCTGATTGTAACAAAACTATCGCGCCGGTAAGTGACACCCTGACAATTGCACTTATCAGCGGCGATTCCGGCACAAAAATAAACGGCTCGTCAGCTCCGGTAACCCTAGAGACGCAAAATGGAAAAGTATCGTTTTCGGTAACTTCATCCAACGCCACAACAGCGACCTTTCTCATAACCGATGCCACGCGATCATTTCCGGTTACCACCCCCGGGTATCACAACCCGAGCGTAACATTTACGAGCGGCAGTTCGGGGAATGTTAATTGCACAACATCGGCCGGCGCACCGAACTCATGGTATTCTGACGTATATCCTAATCCCCCCATAACAACGAGCACCGGATCCGTCACGTTACTGGTAGTCCTGCGCGATTGTTTTAAAAATACGACGTCTGTCGGAGATTCTCTGAGTATTTCACTCGCATCCGGAGATTCCGGCACACAGGTTAACGGGAATAGTCTGCCATACACTCTGTCTGCTCAAAATGGTCAAGCTAGCTTCACTGTAACCTCTCAGGTTACCGGCACGGTCACGCTGGTCATAACTGACACAACGAGTTCCTTTACGGTAACCGATCCGAATAACCATAATCCGAGTATAACGTTTAGCGGTTCATCAGCATCCACCCCGACACCAACGCCAATCCCGGGGGATACGCCCACGCCCACTCCGGCGTCTACTGACACCCCAACGCCCGCATCGACAGACACTCCCACACCTTCACCAACTTCATCTGATACCCCTTCGCCTTCCCCAACTCCCTAATAATACCCTTGAGATTGCGGAGAGGGTAGGTCTGGAACCCTTATGTCCCTTAGTCCCTCTATACTCCTACCTGGCATTGTACCAGATGCGTGTCCCGTAGTCGTGGCTAAATGAGATAAATGAGACAGTAAAAAAGGGGTGTCTCAAATACCCTTTTTATAACCCAAGCTTGACATACGACCCGCACCACAGTATTATATATGAATATGCGTTCATGTAGTTGCTGCTCACCGTCCACAAAGGAATCAAAACAAGTAGCCTCTCTCTCGTCCGTCCTGAAGGTTGTGTCTGAGGAAAGTCGCCTCAAGCTCCTATGCGTTCTTCGGAAAGGTGAACATTGCGTTTGCGACACGATGAAACACGTTAACCTTTCCCAAAGCCTCATCTCGCACCACCTGCGGGACCTCAAGGATGCGGGCATTGTCAGCGACGAGAAACGAGGGTTGAAGGTGTTCTATAAACTGACGGATACCGGGAAACGGATTACTGACACACTTTTTAAACTTTGAAAGGAGGTGAGGATATGGACAAAAACACAAACGATTGCGGCTGCAACGACGACAAGACAAACGGGGGCTGCTACTGTGACGAATCTCCGGTAACGGACCTTTCGAAGAAAGAATTAGAAGAAACGAAAACAACGCTTGAGAAACGGCTCGGTGAAATAAACGACGCGCTTACAAAAGCAAAGTAAACAGAAAAAGTGGGGCGGGACTCTTGTTCCCGCCAGATAACACAAGAAAGAAGGAATCATTATGCAAATTCAAGTATTAGGTTCAGGGTGTGCAACATGTAAGAGTTTATATGAGTTGACCAAACGCGCCGTGATGGAACTTGGCCTACACGAAGAGGTGGAATATATTACCGATGTATCAAAAATTGTGGAAATGGGCGTGATGACAAGCCCGGTTCTTGCCATTAACGGGAAACCGGCAATGGTCGGCGCGACTGGTGATATAGAACAGATCAAGGAAAAAATACAGTCATTTAGCAAGGAGTAATAATAATGGATATATTCAAACCCATCCAGTTGTTTGCGGATACGTCCACGTATCAGTGGCTCCGGATTACCCCCCACTCCTATCTGGGTGACACGGTCAATTTCTTTATCTATGACGTGATCAAGATCGGACTACTTCTGGTTGTCATCAATTATGTCATGGCTATCACCCGGTATTATTTTCCGATGGAAAAAGTCCGCGATATGCTCACCAAACGGCGATGGTTTGGTTTGGATTATCTTTTTGCAGCAATTCTCGGGGTTATCACGCCGTTTTGTTCCTGTTCTTCCATTCCGCTGTTTATCGGATTTGTCGGTGCCGGTATCCCCTTAGGAGTAACATTCGCCTTTTTAATAGCTTCTCCGTTAGTGAATGAATCCTCACTGTATTTATTCCCTGCCATGTTTGGGATAAAAGTAACTATTATTTATAACGTGGTTGGGATGGCAATTGCCATTTTAGGAGGCATGCTGATTCAGAAAATAGGTGTTGAAAAATATATTAAGCCTGAACTTCTGAAATTTAAATCCCGCCGGGAGGTTGAGGCAGAAAATGGCGGCAGCCGCCTGGCATGGAAAAAGCTCATCCCTTACTTTTGGAAAGATGGAATGGTTATTACTAAATCTGTATTCCCATATGTGTTGCTGGGCGTTGGTATTGGAGCCCTTATACATGGATTCGTTCCGGCGTCACTTGTTGCCAAATACCTGTCAACCCGTTCTTGGTGGGCCGTGCCGCTTGCCACACTTTTGGGAGCGCCGCTCTATGCCAACTCGGTCAGCGTGATTCCGGTCATGGAAGCGCTGGTCGGGAAAGGGGTACCACTCGGAACTGCCTTAGCTTTTATGACTGCCATCGTCACTGTTTCCATCCCCGAATCGATGATTCTCAAAAAAGTGATGCACTGGCAATTACTTGCCTGGTTTTTCGGCATCACGTTAACCGGAATCGTCATCATGGGATATCTATTTAATGCGGTGTTATAAACATATGAAACATAAACCTGTCCTTATTTCAATAGCAGTTGTGTTAGTTCTTCTCGGTGGATTTATCCTCTATAAAAGGCCAATTAATTCAAAAGATACACGTATAATCAATCCGTCGACTCAACTTGCCAATACAGCATCGTCCGCGCCCATGTCAGTTGCACCCGCCGAAAAAATCGAGGTTGTCCACTTTCACGGCACCCAGCAGTGCTGGTCGTGCATTACAGTCGGCGAATACGCTCTAACCACGATTAAAGATAAATTTCCCGAGGAATATCGTTCGGGAAAGATTATTTATAAGGACATTAACGGTGAATTGCCGGAGAATAAAGAAATCGTTTTGAAATACCAGGCAAGAGGTTCATCACTTTTTATCAATACCGTAAAAAATACACAGGATAACATTCAGGAAGAAATAAAGGTTTGGTATTTGGTTAACGACAAAGAGAAGTTTATAGAGTATTTTGAAGGCAGACTGAAAGATTTATTAGGAACATAAACTATGACGGAAATTTTACTCTTAGCCATTGTTACCTATCTAACCATCATCACGGTCGGCTACTGGATGAACAGGCATTTGCGCATGCCGTGGATGTTTACAGTGGTGCTTTTAGGATTTATCTTATCCGCCACTGGCTTATTTCAAGAAACAATGCAGGGAGATATCTTTTTATTTCTTGCCAAAATGGGCATGCTTTTCTTTCTGTTTACCATTGGCATTGATCTGGAGTTTGATAAAATCAGAAAATTAGGCTGGCATATCGCCATTGGCGATATTCTGCTCACCCTGACAGAAGGTTTTATTTTGGCGTTATTATTCTTTTTTGCTTTTCCCCAGTTTGTCAGTCATTCTTTTTTAATCGCCCTGATTGCAGGCATTGCTTTTGGCACTGTCGGCGAGGTTATCCTTCTAGCCATCTTGGAGGAATTCGGTATTGCCTCAACCAAGTTCGGCCAGCTGGCTTTGGGTATCGGGGTTTTTGACGATATTTTTGAGATTGGCGCGTTGGCGGTGATTGTTGCCTTACCGTCAATTATGAGCCAGAACGGCAGTTTGGCGTATCATTCTTCTTTGGTAATTTTACTTACCCTTTTAGGGATATTTGCCGCTACCTATTTATTATCAAAATTTGGAAAGTTTTTGGAAAAACCTATTGAAAAAATACCGGACAATTCTTTTGTTTTTCCATTTTCAATATTTTTAGTCATGTTTTCTTTTCTGTATTTCAGCTCGCTTGGGAATGAAAATTTAGGTGTGGTAGCGGCGATTTTCAGCGGGATTGCCATCCAGGGATTATTTTTCCCAAAAAAATTAGTCCAGCAATACAAGAAGCCAATCTATTTTGTCGGCAATATGTTTTTAGGGCCCTACTTTTTTTTAAGTTTAGGAAGTAAAATCTCTTTTGACTCACTTTTAACCTATCCCTTATTAATCTTGGCTATCATATTTATTTCTTTAACAGTCAGAGTCGTTATTTCATACCTATTATTTCAAAAAGTTTTAGGTAAAAAACCAGC
>JAPLWC010000001.1:11931-47809 GCA_026396845.1 Candidatus Gottesmanbacteria bacterium | reverse complement strand
TTATTGGTGAGCATGGTAATCTTGGGATTCTTTTTAGCACGCTCCAGCATGATGGGGCTTGCCCTAAATTCACCCCTCCGGTGAATAATGGTCACTTTAGTGGCAAACGTGGTCAGGAAATTTGCCTCTTCCATCGCGGTATCCCCGCCCCCGACGACAACCACTTCTTTCCCTTTGAAGAAAAACCCGTCGCACGTGGCGCATGCAGAAACACCCTTGCCCGCCAGCTTTTTTTCTGACGGCAGTCCTAAATACTGTGCCGCCGCGCCTGAAGCCACAATCACTGCTCTCGCCTCATATTCTTTTCCGCCCGCAACAACGACAAATGTGTTCCCTTGTGGCGTTTTTGACACCTTTGACACTTCCGACACTTCAATCTGGGTTCCGAACCTCTCCACCTGAGCTTTCATATCCAGCATCAACTGTGGCCCCGTAATCCCTTTGGGAAATCCGGGGAAATTTTCGACTTCCGTCGTTGTCGTGAGCTGCCCGCCCTCCTCCAAGCCCGTGAATATTATTGTTTTCAAAAACGCCCGTGAGGTATAGAGTGCTGCGGTATATCCGGCCGGGCCGGATCCGATAATGATAACGTCGTACATAGAAAAATCAACAAATAAATACCAATCATCTAATCAACAAATCATCAAATAGAATTGAATAATTAGTTGATTGGAAATTAGTTGATTAGTTGATTAATTTATTTAATTCCCCCAATAGTGTTTCTTTGCTCTGAACGCCGATAAACTGCTTCACAACCATCCCGCCTTTGAAAATCATAAGCGTCGGAATGCTCATGATACCGAATTTTTGGGATACCTCCGAATTTTCATCCACATTGAGCTTCCCTATTTTTGCTTTCCCTTCCATGGCCTTGGCGACTTCCTCCAGAATCGGCCCCTGCGTTTGACACGGACCGCACCACACCGCCCAGAAATCCACCAGTACCGGCTTGTCATTTTTTAAGACTTCCGTATCAAAATTTGCATCGGTTATCGCTATATCTTTCATAGATCCCCAGTGTACCATTGTTAATTTTATTGTACAATAAGTTTCTTATGCGCATATTTTTTGCCGGACCGCTGAACGACCTCAAAGATCCCGAAACCACAAAAGCATTCTATCGCCGGCTGGCCGATGTGGCCAAAGCGAACGGTTTTGATTATTTTTGGGCATTCTTAAACGGCACGGACCCGATCCTCAATCCCGATGTCCCACCTCAGGATGTGTATCGCAAAGACATCAAACAACTATCCCAAAGCGACGTTATGGTTGCTTACGTAGGCGACTCGTCTGTCGGTACCGGCATTGAGATCGAATATGCCAACACACATAACATTCCGGTCTATATTCTCTATGAAAAGGGTAAACGCATCTCGCGCATGCTTCGGGGCTGTCCTGCGGTCAAAAAAGAAATCGTGTTTACGTCCCACGAAGACGCGCTCAAACGATTTGATACCCTGCTTTCGCGACTACATCCGTGATCTTCACTTCTGCGATCTTTTTCTCGTCAAACTCAACAGTCAGCGTCTGTTTGGCATAATTGCACACAGCCGTGACTCCTGCGTCCTCAAAGTCGCTTTCGATCATGAGCGCACAACTCGTGCAATGCATGCCGTCAATTTTGAATGTTTTTTTCGTCATATCAATCCTCCACAGTAAATGCGCCGGTATACATGCCCATACTGCAGGAATACGCGAGCCTCCCGGTCTTTTGCGGGGTAAATTCCAAAGTCTCTGTTCCTGTCACCGGCAATACTTTAGAAATATTGAATTCCGGTATAGTAAATGCCCGGACGCACCCCTGTGTGTTATCCGTTACGAGCGTAAGCCGTACGGGAACACCGCGTTTTATCGTAGTTGCGCTAGCCGTATAGCCGTTACTTCGAACGGTTATTGAAACATCTTGAACACCGCCGATAACCGAGGCGGAATTACCCGTACCAACTTCACCAGTTGCTGCACGGTAGTAATTTTGCAGCGTATACGGCGAACCGGTGAGCCCCAATCCCCCGTTAATCGAAATCACGGCAAATACGGCAATAATTGCCGCGGCAGCATACGAAAATACTTTCTTTTGAAGAAGCTCCACAACCGTCGCACCAAGTACAAAAAATACCGGGCTGGTTCCTAATATGAAGGCGAACAGAATCGCGGCTCCGGATACAGGATTGCCGCTGGCAACCGCTACCGCCATGGTTGCCTGGGTGACCCCGCAGGGCAACAGGATCGTAAGGAAACCCAATAGTGCAGGCGCAAACAGGGATTGGCTCCTGCTTGTATTTTTCATGATCCGGAATGCCCACCGCGGGGGCCGAATCACAAAGTACCGGAAAATAGGGTGCGCATCAATCATGCGCAGTGCCGTTGCGATCATAAATAGCCCGGCCCCGATCTGCACCCATCCCAATACTTTTGGTGTCAGGGTTAAGGTTGATCCGATAAGCCCGAGCAAAAATCCAAGGAGCGTGTACGCAACAAGCTTGAATACCACAAACATACCCACCTGCAGCCACCGATTTGCCGGCTTACCTGCCGGATCCGGTGTTTCGGATGGTTTGCTCATTGCCGTCGCCAAGAGCCCCCCTTGCACAGCGAGACACGAAATCCCGCCCGTGGTAAGTCCTGTCAGAAACGCAAGCCAAATCAGTGTCATAGATTTACCATTGTAGCGGTCCTTGACAAACAAGTGCAACAGGTATATTATATCCCCTATAGGGGGATAAATATGCCGAAAGGGATACCGCGAGACAAATCAGTCAATCATGCCATTCTCCACCGCCTGCAAATCGCTCACGGACAATTAGACACGGTCATCGATATGGTCAAACGCGGGGCTTATTGCATCGATGTTATCAATCAGTCAGAAGCAGTGCAGGCTGCACTCAAACACACGGACAGTATTATCATGCAAAATCATCTTCAAACGTGTGTTGCGACGGAAATTAAAAAAGGAAATACCCGTGATGTTGTAAAGGAGGTGATGGATATTATGAATAAAACTGTTGCTCCAACCCACAAATGTTGCTGTAAAAACTGTTCGTGTGAACATTGCACTTGTGCCTGTCCAAAAGACCTGCCTGACCGGCAGGCAGGCAAAAAAGGCCAATGTACATGCGATTGCAAAGATTGTACATGTAATAAATAATCTCAACGTGAAGGTGCTCCCCGCTGATAATCGTCAATGCGGGGAGCATGACCCGAGTATGCCGTAACTACATTATTGAACAAAAATATTATCAGCGTCCTTGCAGTTAAAAAGAATTTCGATATAATAGGCTCCGCATGTTTAATGTTGAACATAGTATCCCTGTGTATGATCACACAGAGGTGTTCGTCCATCCTCAGGACACAAAATGCATCGTTATCATCGTACGACATGGGAAATTTCTGAATCCCTCGGGTCTTTTGTACAACCGGGACAGCGTCATGGACCGGAAAGATTGGGTTCATCTCTCAAAAGAAGGGGAAGAACAAATGCAAGCGCTTGCAGGGATTATTAAATCTCATAAATTTCAAGTAACAACAATCTGGACGAGTCCAACGTCCCGAGCCAAAGAATCAGCAGTAATTCTTGCCCAAACCTTGGGAGTGACGGATGTTCAAACAAACGATATACTCGATGACGTACTGAGTCCGACTCCGTATAGACAACACATGACCATGGCGCAATTGGAAAAGTTACATGGAGATGTATACTCCCTTGCCGAGGAAACTCCGCAAGCGGTCGCTGCACGAATGAAACAAACGCTTGTTATGATGGCTGAGCATCTTCACCAAGGAGAAACCGGCGTTTTGATGTCTCACGGTGACCCGACCGCGTGGTTATTGCGGGACATTATTCAAGGGGCGCTCCCCTCTCCCGAAAACCTTCGGGATGCTTTATATTTACCCAAAGCCGGCGCTGTAGCGGTATTTCTATCTCATAACCAGATTCCGCTCGCCGTTCATTTTTTGACAAACTTAAATGAAAAAACCTATTGAGCTGACACCGCTTGCCAAACGAACGTACCAACTCCTTAAAAAAGTTCCCCGCGGACGCGTCACGACGTACAAGGCTCTCGCTGACGCGCTGGGCACGAAGGCATACCACGCGATTGGTCAATTTATGAAGCATAATCCGTACAGCTACCCAGCTTGCCCTGAGCGAAGCCGAAGGGTCCCCTGCCACCGGGTGGTCGCAAGTGATGGCACCATCGGCGGATTTATGGGGGCCAATTGCGGGGGCGAGATAGCCAAAAAAATACGAATGCTGCGAATGGAAGGAATCAAAATTACCGGAAAGAGAATTACCGATTTCCCTACCGTGCTATTTCCGTTTCCAGCCTCTTAAGGCTCGGGATCACGAGTTGCCTTCGGCGGCAGTGAATGAGCCCTAATTTTTTGAGTATTGCCACCTGCAAACTCGCCGTTTCCCGGGTCGTCCCGATCCACGCAGCAATTTCCCAGTGGGTAACTGGCACGGGAAGAACGATAGCCGATACTTCTTTTTCGCCGAGAGAACGGGCTAAATACAGAAGCAAAAGGACCGTCTTTTTATACGCGGTACCCGTTACCAAATGTTCAATTCGGTGCCTGCAACCACAGAGACCTAAAAGAAGCCGTCGTACCAGATCATAAACAACCAAAGGGTTATCGTGTAAAAATTCCCTGACTGCTTTTTTGGGCGCCCGCCAGAGTTCAACCGGTGTCACCGCCTCCAGATAATACCGATTCGGCTCATCATTGACTACCCATGTCATCGGAAAGAATGAATTTGGCTTAAAAATATGAAGCATGAGTATTGTGCCTGACTCGTCCACCATATATTGGCGCACGTACCCTCTTTTGAGGTACATCACGCCCCTCGGGGCATCCTCCGCCCGAAGAATAATTACACCTTTCCCGTATTTCAGGCGCGTAAACTTACCGAAAAACGTCTCAAGTGTTTTCGTTACGCTAGAATCCATACGGGCAGTCATTCATATGTATCTCTCTAGTATTCCATGCATGATATGATATAGTAAACATATGAAACAAACCGTCCTTCTGAACCGGATTATTTTTGTTCTTTCACTCGTCGGAATATTGATTGCCGTCTACGTCACTCAGAGTTTTTTACGGAAAGTCGGCATTATCTGCGTAACCTCGGGCTGTGAGCTGGTACGCAAAAGCCCGTCAAGTTATCTTTTAGGAGTTCCTGTGCCATCCGTCGGATTATTGGGTTATGCCGTTATCGCAATGCTCGCATTTGCCCGCAGTACGTCAAAAAATATTAATCTGCTTAAAGGTATCCTCGGCATGACCATATTCGGAGTGTGTTTTACCCTGTGGTTTACCTATACGGAACTCTTTGTCATTCGGGGCATCTGTATGTGGTGCGCCATATCAACCGTTAATATGTTTGTGTTGTTTTTTCTTGCGGTCAAAAGCTATAGTCTGGAAAAAAAAGGAAATAACTATGTTTGATCTTACCGGCAAGGTCGCATTCATAACGGGTGCTTCTAGTGGTATTGGAAGAGCCTCGGCCCTTGCGCTCGCAATACAGGGAGCTAAAGTAGTTGTTGCAGCACGCCGGCTCGATCGCCTGCAAACACTTGTTGCCGAAATCAAGAATCACGGTAAAGATGCTCTCGCAATCCAGATGGATGTCACAAAAAAAAGCGAGGTTGATGCTGCGATTGCCAGTGCTGTCGCGACATTCGGGAAACTCGACATACTCCTTAATTGTGCCGGTACGGCAGATGGTGCGCCGTTTATCGACATGACGGAGGACGTCTGGAATAAAGTGATGGATACCAATCTGAAGGGATATTATTTAGTTTCTCAGGCTGCGGTAAAAGAAATGATGAAAAATAAATGGGGTAGGATTGTGAATATCGCAAGTATCGCTTCCGGTGGCGTTGGCGTGGGATTTCCCGGGATTGCCGCGTACTGTGCCTCAAAAGGCGGCGTCGTGGGCATGACAGAAGCGCTGGCCGACGAGCTTGCACCGATGGGAATACTCGTCAACGCCATAGGCCCCGGGGTCATCGAGACGGAAATGACGGATGCAATGCTTAAAGATCCGAAACAGGCGGAAGCGTTACTTGCCAGGGCGCCCTTAAAACGAGCCGGCAAACCCGAAGAAATAGCGGCTGCTGTTGTGTATTTTGCATCAGATGAAGCAGGCTATACAACCGGAGCTACCCTGTATGTTGACGGCGGGTGGCTTGCGCAATAACGATGTGCTAGTATGAATACAGATACATAATTTGTACTTCTGACCCGGAGGGGAGGTGATACGTATGGCAAAGAAAACAAAAATGAAATTAGACGTCATGAGTATCACCATACTTCTGGTTATGGCGATTTTCGGCGGACTCATTGGTTTTTACGTCGGACAGGCGGCGGGAATCAATCAAGCAATCCAGGTAGTCGGAATAAAATAAGAAAAAATTGTTTAACCGAAACATCCCTCGCTCCGCGGGGGATTTTTCGTGGATCCCCTACCCCACAATTGAGGTTTTAGTTGACTACCATCCACTCCCAGTTTTGGTTTGTCCATCGCGCAACACTTTTTTCAATCGCCTCTTGGGCTGCCTGCTGGACATCTGATTTATGAAGAGTTTGGCTTGCGTCTCGAAGCAGTTTTAATTTCAGAAACCACTCCTTAATTTTTTCTTCCCCTCCGGATTTTAATTCATAAAACAATATGGTCTCCTCCGCAAACACGCGAACATGTGCTGCAGGCTCCGGCACCAGGGCTGGTGTACCGGCAAGGCTTACTTCCATTGTAGGTAAGGAAAAGATGCCTGAAGATCCCTTGAGCAAATCTTCAACGGAAATACCATACCGTTGGCCAATGAGAGCTGGAAGATTATTGATGCCCATTTCTTTCACCATAGGAAAAATAATTTTCTTTGGGTGAGACTGGAGAGAACGAGGGCCTTTGTACTTATCTTCCAGCACAGCAATATCAATATGTGGCCATCCTTGGGTTAATTCCGGGCCGTAAATAGGCACCCCTGTATACCCAAAACCCGCTTCATCTACCAATCGTACATCTTCAGGCCGTAATCCCCATTGCCCATATACCATCTCTTGGAAAAACTTTCCGAGTTTTGGCTTCAGATTTTCCAGTATTTCTAATTGTTGTTCCGGATTAATACGACGTTCTACGTCCATAATTTTCCGTATTGTAACAGACTATGGAAATACAAACAAAAAGTGATTGGTTACAGGTAGAGCGCGACGGTCATGTTCCAGAAGATGTGGACCAAAATCGGGGCAACAAGCGATCCGGTATTGTAGTAAAGCAGGCTGTTGGCAATACCCAGCACCAAATCCGTCACGAGGAAAAGAACGAGTGTCGTCCCCTGCAACTTTGTCATTGTAACCAAAATCGGTACATGGAGAAGGACAAACATTACCGAAGAAACAACGGATGAGTACGCCAAATTTTTTGTTTTCTCGTATAAACGGTTAAAGACAAACCCGCGTGACAGTAATTCTTCCGTACATGCCGTCGCCAAAGACAGAAGAATGAGGAAAAATCCATATTGCTGAAATGCAGCAATCGGATTGACATCCCATGTTCCGTATTTGATTACATGCGTGACCAATCCTTCGAGTGCAAATACGACGCCGAATCCCAATCCGATATACACACTGGTAAAAAAATTGCGCCGGGTGAACCCGAGTGTTGCAAGACCTTCTTTTTCCTTGTTGCGGACGTACCAAATGACCGGTGCCACAAACACGAGCGGCTTGAAGATAAACTCATCGGCCCACTCAGGAAGTTTTAAAAAGTACCGGTAGAGGCTCCATGCCAGGAGAATCCATGCCCAGAGACGAAAAACACTGGAAACTGAGGTAACTACTTTTTTGGCAGCCATACTCTTACAATACCCCACTCGTTCATTTTGGTGCAAGTATCAAGATATCGGTTTCAACTTATTGAGTACGACCTCAGGATGTATAAGCACAGTTGAATGGTGACAGTCAGGAATACGAAGAAGTCTTACTTGTGGATTTTCTGACTGAAGTTTTGCTTGATCAGTAAACTCCTGAGAGCTCTTCGTCATACTATCTTTATCTCCGGAGACAATGGTTATCGTACCGCCCTCTTTGACTCTTGCCGTCTTCCACAAATCCATTTTTGTTCTCACTCTCTCAAGAAGGGTGTTCATCACCTCTTTATTAAATTTTAGTTGTAGCGGATGTTCTTTTGTTATTCCGTCTATTTCTCTTCGCCCGCCACTGAGAGTATATTTAGGCATATTTTTTAACTCTCCCGCAAGGTAAGCGGCTTCTTTTGCGATGCCGGAGTACAGTGACGTGGGGGTTTGATCTACGGAACTTGCCGGGTTCAACCCAACGGCATTCGTTACTCTCTCCTGGATATCTGGATTCTGCAGCATCTGCTCAAGTATTGGTACTCCTGTCGACTGTCCCCATAGTTCAACTTCTCCTTCAGGAATAAGCATATTAAGTTCAGAACTAAACAATTGACTGTGCGGACCATATTCTTTTGAATCTTTTACTGCACGGGCGAATGCCTCTGTTGTCTTTCCCATATGGGATTCAGGAAAGCCCGCACATACGACCGTTCTCCCTTCCCACGCCAACTCCTGTATAAGCCACCCGACACAATCAATATCATTTGAAATTCCCGGAACTAAAAAAATCGTCGGGAGATTTTTATTACGCTCTGCCGGCGGCTTTACTTCCACATAGCGTGCAGTCTGTTTTCCTAATTCCCCCATGTCTATCGTCACTTCTCCTTGTGTAAGGTATTGTTTGGCAATCTCATCTCTTCCATGTGCTTCGTGAATTACTTCTCTTACTTTCTGAGTATCTTTTTCGTGTAGGGCTCCTTTCGCCTGGCCAAAAAGTTCAGCTCTTTTCGCAAGAAGCGAAAAGGGGCGGTCACTCTCGGTATTTCGGATACGGCTTTTGGATGTAATTGCGCCCAAACGACGAAATAAATTGGAGAAGGCCTCAAGTTTATTTATTTCCGGAGTAATACCTTCTAATTTAGGAATAGTAACTTCTGCTATCTCATCCATAAGGTTTTTATTACAAGGATTTCCTGCCTAAAAGAATCTCTATTGCTTCATGCATCGTGCCTACAAGTTGATTGATAAGTTCGATTGCCGCCGGACGGGAAAGTGAACGGTAGTTGTGGGGGAAATAGTGAAAGACCAGGTTTCTCCCCTCTTTCCACGTATGCCAGAGGCGGGCCGCCAGTTGGTCGCCGTAGCGGTCACTGATTTGCCTATATGCGCTTCTGTCGCCAAGCCGCCGGGCCATATTCGGGGACAATACCTTGCCGATGCGGAAATGATCACTGTGGTACTCGCGGTCGGAAATAATCTTCGCGTCCAAAAATAGTTTCTTCAAAAACCCCTCGTACAGTTTGGCAAACGGGAATACGAGGTAGGAAAAATCCGTCGGCGGCACGTCCCGGTGACGGATACTGTCTTCTATCAAAAACTCCCCGTCGCGGACAAGCGCCCGCATATCCGGCGCCAAATACTGCCAAAGGGTTGATGCTGCGTCTATCATGCCCAGCGCAAGAATAATAGCGTTTCGACGACAAACAGTACGGCAAAAATGATCATCCCCCATTTTTGAAGCGGGACGGATACGGGACCGGCGATCATGCGGTACCACGAGTTAAGATTGCCGGTAATCTGCCATTCGCCGATTTGCCACAAAAGCATCGTTATATAGAGTGAAAGCACCAATCCGTCAGCAAGCATTGCGTTTGCCGAGGTCACTATAAAGAGCGACACGACAACAAATCCTCCGGCAAATACGATGCTTCGAAACGGCGAGGGGTTGATGGCGAAAAATACTTCCGCCGCATCCAATAAATACACACCGATGACGACGCCGAGGAAAAACCATACAGTATCAAGGGATGGGTGGATAAACCATTTACATAGGCCAACGACGACCAAATATCCTAATGAAACGAAAAGAAAAAATGTTGGCTTACGGGCAATAATCTGTTTGAACATACCTTTAGTATACAACGGCAAAGTCCATAAATTCACGCGTTGCGCGGTCCCACGTAATCTCAACGTGACTAACCCATGCAACATCAGGGCCTTTCTTACAGGCAACAACAAGCTTCTCAAGTGCTTCTTTCTCACCTTCGGCAACCAGCTCCACCGTCCGGTCCTCCCTGTTTTTCACCCAACCCATAACACGAAACGCGTGCGCCAACCGAACAACCCATGTCCGATACCCTACTCCCACGATATCTCCGGAAATTATACAATGTACGCGCTTCATTCTTTGCCTTTACGCAACTGAGCCATTTTCCACATAAAAAGCCTTGCGCGGCTGCGTGCGTTGGCGTCCTTGACAAAACTGAGTGCTTTCTCAAGGACCGCCCGAGGCACGGTTTTGGCTAGCCGAATATAGAGCGCCTTGTGTTTGTAATCATCAAGCGTTTCCGCAAGGTAAATTCCGTACGATTGAAATTCACGGGAAATGTATTTATCTTCCAACGGGTTAAATTTTTTGAGGATATCGCCGATCGTCGGGATAACGGTTTGATCTGCCATACCTAGTCAGTTGTATCTATTCATCGCCACATCGATGCCTTTCAGGAGTGCCATTTGCACTGCCTCTGTGCCGTGTTTGATCAGATGTTTAAATGAACCTGCTTCTGATTGGCGGAAACGCGACAAAACGAATGAAATCACCGACCTATGATGCATGTTTTTGTTTTCGCCGGCGCCCGTCGTATCAACTCCTTTTCCGATGCCTAAACGGAATCGGACAAACGCATCAGTTTTAAGCTGTTCAATAATACTCGTTACCCCATTGTGTCCAGCGCTTCCGCCTTTTTCACGGATTTTAATCTTGCCGATAGGCAGATCAATGTCATCGTGGATGACCCACACGTCAGCGGGGGTAAGTTTATAAAAATCCACAAGTACCCGGACGGCAAACCCAGATTTGTTCATAAACGTTTGAGGTTTCACTAAAAGCACTTCACCGATTCTTGCCGTCAACACGTTCTTCTTCTCATCTTTTTGCCAAGCAGGCGGTACGCCGGCCCCAAGCTCTTTTTCTAATTTGTCGACCACCATAAATCCGATGTTGTGGCGGGTACTTGCATACTGGGCACCGGGATTACCGAGGCCGACAATGAGTTTCATAGTTTGATTGCACTCTCTACGAGAGTAATTGTACCACGTCTTCGTCCGTTACTTGCGTAAAATCGCGGTAAAACTGTCCGACCGCACCGAAATCCGAAGGTGTCTCCAACACAATGACGTCACCCGCGAGCGTTTGAAGTTTTGCCGCTATCTCGGGTGGTGCAACCGGCAAAGCAACAATAATTTTTTTTGCGTTGTGCTTACAAACCCAACGGATTGCGGCCTCCATTGTGGCGCCCGTCGCCGCCCCGTCATCCGTAAGAATGACGGTTTTATTCCGGACATCAAGTAGTTGTCCTTCCGGCACCCGCGCACCGATGGCAAATTCGGGATTTCCCGGACTTCCGATTTTTTTAACCACGAGAACGTCGTGCGGAATATGTAACACTTTTGATAGTGCTGCCGAAACCACGACACCCCCGCGTGCAAGACCTATGACAAGATCTACCGCACCGCGGTATGAAAGAAGTTCTTTTGCGAGACGCAACCCTGCATCAGTTCGATTCGTAAACACAAGCTTACTTCATTTTCGCCAACTGTTTTTCCGCGAGGTCTCCGACGTACGGAACTTTATACATCTCTCCCTGGAAAGATTTCCACATCAGGACAATCCAGAGGATAAATGCGACAAAGGATAAAAGGAGTCCCACAATCCATCCCAATATCGGGATAAATCCCAACACAATATTGACGATGAATATACCGCCGAACAATATGGTTGACTGCATCGCATGAAAACGGACGAATTTATTCTGCTTTTCGACAAGAAGAATAATGATACCAGTCACAAATCCTAGCAAGTAGGATGCCGCTGCGAGTAAATTTTCGTTACTTTTCGCTGCCATTGTATTCACCTCCCCTCAAATATACATCACTGCTACTTCATTACTACTATCTCCACGATAACGAAGCGGAGGGGCGCCGTCAATAAGGAAACGCTTCAGGAAAATATCTCCAACTGTTCGCGGGTTGCATCTACAAGTGGTTTTTTCTCCCCTTCCCGCCAGAGTTTTACGACGCCGAAGACGCCGTCGTAGCCGGGATCAATGACGATATCACCTGCGCGCACTTTGTCAACGCCGACAGCCACCCGTTCCCCTGCAATCTTGGCGATATCCCCGTGATCTGCTTTTAAAAGGATATTAAATTCCCCGCCCAACGTGTCAGTCAATTGACGGTACGGCGTTTGAACCTTGGGGCTTGCAACCGGCGATCCGATGCATTCGGAAATAATTTCTTGTAGCGGCACCAGCATAACAAACGGCGGGCGGTTAGGAAACGCGCGGCTCCCGATCATTCCTGTTTTTGTCTTTGTAATCTGTAGCGCTTCCTCACTTCTTCCGGCAAGCTCCCCTACACGCTGTTCAACCCCCTGCGTCAGCGGCTTGCCGCACACCGGACACGACGACCCTTTGGTCGCCGTCTCTTTGGGACCCCAGCGGATATTGCACGCGCGGTGGCCGGACCAGTGATATTTCCCCTCCTCCGGATAAAATTCGATCGTGTAGGCGATGCGTGAATGCTGAATACTGAATACTGAATTGTGATTTGTTTTTTTTCCAGTATTCATGATTCCCGATTCAGTATTCAATTGATGTGGTTGCATAATAGCTTGACGGATATGTTCATAACCAAGCTTTTCAAGTTCAAATACCGTTGCTTCCCGCCCCAATTTCGGCCCAGAATGGGCATCGGAAAACGACACAATTGAACGGGTATCCAATTCTTTAATCCGCCAGTTCATTGCGGGACTGCTGGATAAACCCGTCTCAACGGCATACACGTTTTTCGCATACGGCCCAAATGCCTCTTCCAGACTGTTAAATCCGCTCATGCTGCCGAATACCGAAAACCACGGCGTCCACGCATGAGCCGGAATGATCATCGCGTGCGGTTCAATGGTTAACACGAGTCCCGCAACTTGTATGGACGTCAATCCGATAATCGGTCTGCCGTCGCTCATGAGGTTGCATCCCTGTTTCGTCATCTCCTTATTGATTTTATCCGCAGAATCAAGGGTCGGCACCCAAATCAGCGTGTGGATGCGGCGGCCTTTTCCGCTTTGTGAATAAATGCAGGAAACCTCCGTCGCAAGAAGAAATAACGGATCATCAGGTGTCGCGGTTTTGAGCTTTAATAACCCATTCCCGAGCTCTTCGAGGTTTGCTTTAATTTCCCGCATCCACAACGGGTGCGTCCAATCACCGGTTGCCACAAGCCCCATTCCCTTCCTTCTCGTCCACGCGCAAATTTCCGGCAACACCATGTTGGGCGATACCGCCCGTGAGTATTTAGAATGTAATTGTAAATCGGCAATAATTTGCATAGCTTGCCCCGCCATGGCGGGGGTTATTCAAACACTTCCCGCATGAAGGCACGGAACTTTTTATTAAATTGTCTTGCGACGGATTGGCGGCGATCTTTTTTTTGGTTATATGGGGCCCCTCCCATGATATAGCCAGGCATCGAACGCGGTGTTTTGTTGGTCAAAAGAACGGAAAATACTGAACGGGCGTAGAGCTGGAGGGTCTTCAATGTTTTCTGATACCGCAGGCGCCGCAACGAATACACATACAGCGTTTCCCGAAGGATATGCAGTTTGTTGCCTTTTTGAGTCAATCGCTTCGTCAGATCATAATCTTCGCCGAACATATGCCGTTCGTCAAATCCGTGAACCGACAGAAATGCACTCCTTGAAACAGCCATAAACGTACCCTGTGTGGCGGGCCTGTGCAATAAAAGTGCAGCTTCAATAAACATATCCGTCAAAAGCGTGACGAGTGCATCCGAAGGATTCTCCGTATCGGAGCGAAACCACGTCGTAAATAAACTCGGTTTTTTTCCCCGGATAAATGCATCAGAGCGCTCCAGCGTATAGGGCAACAGAATGCTGTCAGCGTCCAGAAAAATAAACCATGATCCTTTGGCAATTTCCGCTCCTGCATTTCGTTGTTTGGAAACATTCGGATAGGGAACGGACAGTACGGTAAGTTTCGGCAATTTTCCTTTAAACGACTGTGCCACCACCCGCGTCTTATCGCGCGATGCGCCATCCGCTACGATAACCTCAAAATCCCGGCGCGTCTGCGCGGCAAGAGAGGTCAATAATTTCGGCAGGAACTTCTCTTCATTCAGGGTAGGAATAATGATGGAATAGTGAATGGCCATAATGTGGCCTGTATTATACGCGAGATCCCTGATTCTTGTACATAGTGGTCAGCTCGCGAACGGTCGTTGCCTCCCGCGGAGATTTATCATCCCGGATGCGTACCAAGCGCGGGAACCGGACGGCGATGCCGGCCCCGTGCGTCGGCGACCGGGTCAGGTCGTCGCCTGCCAGCTCAACAACGATTTTGGGCGCCACCCACACATCAGGAATAAGCAGCTTATTAACCTCTTTGTACTCTTTAGGCTGCTGAGAAACTTTAATATCGTTCAGGCGTTTGCGGATTTCTTTCCAGAGCTCGTCCGATACACCCGTCCCGATTTTGGTAACCGTCACAATAGAGTCGCCGCGCACGACTCCCACAAGAAATGCGCCGATCCCGAAGCTCGAACGTTTCCCCTCTCCGCGGTAATATCCCATGATGACGGCATCTATCGTATCCGTGAGTTTTCCCGTTTTTCCCTCTTCCTCTTTAAACTTCACCCAGTGATAACCGGCTCTACCCGGTTCGTAGATACTGTCCCATTTTTTCACCACCGCGCCTTCTAATCCTTTTTTCAATTGTTCATCGTGATATTGACGTATCACGTTTGCGTCACGAGTCACGATCTGCGGCGAAAGCATAAGATGCCCTGATCCGCCGGCTGGCGGACGAAGGGTTTCCTCAAGAATTTTCCGTCGTTCCATGAGGGGTATGGACAATAATTCTTTCCCGTTTTTGTAGAGGATATCGAATACGAAAAACTTTAGGGGAATGTTTTTGGCGGATTCGGTGATCCCGTGCTTCCGTTTTCTCGTTACCGTTTCCTGAAACGGGATCAAACGGTCTTGCTGGGCGTCATACCCGACCGCTTCACTGTCCAAAATCACCTCTACAGCCGCAAGTTCGCGGCCGATATCATTGAGTTCCGGAAACATGGGCGACGTATTTTCCAGGTTCCGTGAAAATGAGGAAACCCCCATTCCGCGCTTGAAATGAATTTGCACTCGCACGCCGTCATACTTGGGTTCTACCGCCACCTCGCCCATTTTCTTCACCATCTCGTCGGCATTGGGAAGCCGCGCACAGAGCGACGCGAGAATCGGCGCCCCGACTTTTGCATGGATATGCGCTAACCCAGCGACCCCTTTCCTTTTTACTTCAGCCGCCAAAAGTCCTATATCCGGACGGACATTGTATACCGCCTCGAGACGCCCTCGAAGGGACTTATCCCCAACCTCCATCCATGACAGTGCGTCCAAAATAGTCATATCCGAAAATCCCAGACGCAATTTATCCAGGGGAATGCGTACGATATAGCGTGAGGATAGCGCATCCACGTGGCTTAAGAGGTCTGCAAGCAATCCGATTTTTTTCTCCTGCGATCCCGCACCTCTGACCCGTGCAAGCTCATCTAGTTTAACAAAAACATCATGGACGGAATATCCTTTGTTATCATGTTCCGTTACCTGCCTCGCCGGCGGGCGGGCATGATAACAATCCTCTGCTGATTTACCCAAATCTCCAAATTTTTTAAATAATTGTCTTACTTTGTTTTCATCACAAACATAAGCCAGCGCAATGGCGCGGATCATCAATTTATCCGCTATACCAAACTCCACAGCTTCATACAGAGGAACCGTACGCCCCTGTAATAAATAACATATTTCACCGATTTCCTGCGGTTTGGCCTTGTGGAAAAGCTCTGAGAGGATTTCAGTCATGCTGTTCCTTGATGCCGTGGCTTCAAGACGTTGAAAATACTTAGCAAGCTCGGAGAATGTCATTTAATATAGAAAAAGTAGGCAAGGACGATAAGTACGAGAAACACTATGCCAAATCCTATGGCGACCCCGCCGTCCGGCTCATGTTTGGATACCTTTTCTATCCCCCGGAAGATAACAACAGCTACAAACAATGATGGGATAATCATGAGCGCGTAGACCACGCCCGGTCCTGAAAGATCCATACCTCTCTATCATCTCTTACTCTCCTCCGGTCGTCAAGACGTACTTGACACCTTTAGTGGAGCCTTCTTTTCTGAGGATCCCTTTTTTGATAAGATCCTTGATCTCCCGCAGTACGGTATCTTCCGAAATCATGGGGAACAACTCAAAAAACGCTTTGTTCTGCAAAAATCCGTTTTCCTGGATAAACTCCACCACCTTAATCTGCCGTTCCGAAAGCGCCAGCTGCTGTCCTCCCAACGATTTTTTAATCTTCAAATCGGTGGACAATGCCTTGACCTTTTCTTTGATGCGTGTGAGTTCAATGGCGAGCCCTTCGGTAAAGTATTCGATCCAGTTTGTGAGATTTCCCTCTTGTTTTGCTACACTCTGCAGAGCATCGTAGTAAGCGAGCGGCTCGCGGTCATAATATTCCTCAAGCGAGAAAAAGCGCTTGATGTCATACCCTTCTTTCACCAATACGAGCGTCGCTGCGGCGCGTGCGACACGGCCGTTGCCATCCAAAAACGGATGAATACGCACCAGCTCATAATGGACAATACCGGCTTTGAGGACTGCGTGCATGTCATCCGGACCAATACCGTTCAGCCAACGCAAAAATGAATCAATAAGAAACGGAATTTCCACCGCCGGCGGCGGACGGAATGTAATTTCCCCTGTCGCTGAATTTTTTACGACAACCTGGGTCCTGCGGTATTCACCTGTCACGTCATCGGCTAACATCCTGTAAACCGTAAGAGAATGGACATGCTTTAATGTTTCGGAGGAAATTTCGTTATTGTCATACTGCTCGATAAACTGCAATACATTCCGGTAATTGAGTACTTCCTGTATATCCCGGTCGCGGCCGACAATTTTTGCACCCGCCAATACTTTTTCCGCTTCGGTAATATTGAGTTCATTGCCCTCGATATGCGTCCCGTGATGAACAGTGCGTACCAGCGCCTCTTCACGGAATTTAGCTTCCCAGGCAGGCACCAATGGCGCATTCTCGATAACCTCACGCGCCGACTCAACCACGCCGATGTATTTGAGAATTTTATTGGTAATTGTAAATTTGGGGGTGTACATAAATTTCCTGTATAATAACCGCATGGAACAAAAAAATCAACAACGAAAGCGTTTGCACTTGCTAATTCTCAAACAAATGCTGACACTGGCCGCCAGCGGTTTCGGGTTGGTGGCCGCGCTTGCCTGGAACAACGTCATCCAGGAATTCGTTGCAACCAAAATAAAACCATACCTGCCTTCCGGAAGCGGGCTCCTATCACTTGCGATTTATGCGGTCATCATCACGGTGATCGCAGTTTCTGTCACCTACCAATTGACCAGACTTATTGATAAGCTGGAAGAGAAGTCATGAAACGCATCAAGGCCTTTCTCGTCCCGTTCGTCCTCCGGTACCTGCGGACGATCGGACGTTTGGCGCTTTCCAGAAGCCGGGCGACGGTCATAGGTATCGCGGGATCCGTCGGAAAAACCAGCACCCGTGAAGCGCTTTTTGCAATCCTTAAGGACGTCGGCCCCACGCATATGGTCTCGGGAAATTCAGAAACCGGCGTCCCCTTAGGACTCGTCGGATTGTTTCCTCATGATTACTCTCCCGCCGACTGGGCACGGATGATGGTAACGGCGCCCCTGCGCGTCGGATTTTTGAAACACATTCGCTACATTATCGTCGAAATGGGTATTGATGACCCGTATCCGCCGAAAAACATGGAGTATTTACTTACCATCGTCAAACCCGATATCGGCATTATCACGGAAGAATCCGCCGCCCATACGATGCAGTTTGAAAAAATACTAGATTCAAAAATAATTCTTACGGATAGTGAACGATTAAAATTTCTTGTTGAAGCCATAACCCGCGAAGACGCCAAAATGATCAAGCAGGATAAATGCGCATTGGGAATTGTGAATGGCGATAATAAATTTTTGACTCCGCTTAGCGGATCAAAAGTTCTTACATTCGGCCGTTCAAACGATGCTGCTATCCGTATAACCGATTATTCCGTCGATATTCATAAAACAACATTTTCGTATGTTCTTGGAGATACGCCAATTACTTTTCAATTTAAAGGTTTTGCTTTTCCCAAGGACCTTGTGTATGTGTTTGCGCCGGCAATACTAGCAGCCTACAAACTCAATATTCCTTTAGACGTTATCAAAAAAAATCTTGAAAAAAACTTCACCCCGCCGCGCGGACGTGAAAGTTTACTCGCCGGCATCAATAATTCCATTATCATCGACTCTTCGTACAACGCCTCCAAACCATCCGTTCTTTCATTTTTAGAAATGACGGCAACGTTAAAAAGGCAGAGCCGCCGTCACACAATTGTCGTTTTGGCAGACATGCTGGAACTGGGCAACGAATCCCAGATCGAACACGAAGCCGTCGCCCGCGCGATCGGCACCATTCCCGACACTCTGTATTTAGTCGGTCCGTTAACAAAACGTTTCATTTTACCAATCGTTGAAAAAAAGTTGAAACACGTGGAATGGTTTCCTTCCGTCATCGAGTTAAACCAAGCGCTTTCAAATATTCCCATCCGTTCTCTTATCCTGTTTAAAGGCTCCCAGGGCAATTTATGGCTCGAAGAAAGCATCAAATTATTATTGAAAAATAAGGAAGACGTGTCGCGTCTCTGCCGCCAAAACGCCTTCTGGCAGCGCGTTAAAAAAGCCGCCGGACGGTGGGTCGAAGTGTGATATAATACTCCTATGATATGAAACAGAAAATAGTTGAAAAAATCCTTCGTTATAGCGCTATATTCGAACCCTGTGAAGAGGGCGGTTTTACTGTGACTGTACCCAAACTTCCCGGCGTAGTCACCGAAGGAGATACGTTTGAAGAAGCCAAGACCAACGTAGAGGACGCCATCAAGGGCTACCTTGAGCTTCTCTCTGAAGCTGGAGAGTCCATTCCCGAGCCGGATTCTCATTCATTTAGCGCAATGATTGACATCAGGCTTCCGCGCGGAGGAGCACTCGCCGGAATATAACCGTTTTGTATGTCCAAACTGCCCAGCTACAAACCGAGGAAGATTGTGAAAATCCTCAAAAAGCAGGGCTTTGTCGAACTTCGCCAGATAGGCAGCCACCTCCACCTTTTCCACCCGACGCTCAGGTTGCGGGTCACCGTGCCGATGCACAATAAAGATTTGAAACGGAAAACACTTACAAGTAT
Source organism: Candidatus Gottesmanbacteria bacterium (assembly GCA_026396845.1). Lineage (GTDB taxonomy): Bacteria > Patescibacteriota > Microgenomatia > UBA10105 > UBA927 > XYB1-FULL-47-11. Next base: position 28,374 of record JAPLWC010000001.1, on the reverse strand, counting down.
ACTAAGACAAGCACATATTTCGAAACTTAAATAATAAAACTATGGATACTCCCGTCGTCCAACCGCCCATTCCTCCGGTCCCCCAGCCGGTTCCCCCATCGCCAAAGAAAAATTCAGGCATATTAATCGGTATTTTACTTCTGATATTCGGCATAATCATCGGCTTAATGATCGATAAAACGCCGCTTCTCTCCGCCCTCCGCATCCCGTATCTCGGCGCAAAACCAACCCAAACATCAATCCCTATCCCCACCCAAACCCCAGAACAGCTAAATACAACAAATTGGAAAACGTATATCAATACTAAAAATATGTATTCTGTCAAAATTCCGCCTGGGTGGGAACCTGAAAGGGGCAATCCTGCAGGCGGTTATACTGATGAAGAGTTGCAAGAACTGGACCGAATGTATTGGAGTAAAAATAATTCCAGTTTTTCGGTTCAGGTACTTAACTCTTGCACAAATTTGGAAATATGCTTTAAAGAATTCCAGACGGCTGCCGATGCTAGTGCTGATACCTTTGGTGGTCGATATACCACAAAAGCTTTCAAAACAACCCAAGGAACATATCAGGGTATACCAAGTATCGAAGCGAGATCAACGTATGGCGAGACTGTCAACGCTGTCAAAGGAATATTTTTCGTTTACAAAGGTAAATTATGGCTTTTAGAAACTCAAAGTTTACCTTCTTTCAAAGAGGCGGACCAAATCCTCTCCACATTTAGGTTTTTAGATCAAACAACTGATACCTCAAATTGGAAAACATATACGGACAATGACTACAATTTTCTATTTAAATACCCCTCCGTCTGGGAATTTGACACACTAAAATATGACAACAATACATCAAAAATGGTGTTTTTGGACACACACAAAATTGTATTTCCCACCGAAAACGTACACGCCCGTTTGGGTTTAGTGAATATACAGGTGCAGCACCATCCAAAGGACACAAACTATATTCAAAAATTCATAAAGGGAACACCGTCTACCATAGGGGTAGACCAAATTTCTGCCCTTCAGACTGAAGAAGTAACTACACCGGATGATACACGCCGCGGGATGCAAGACATCCACTACATTGGCTATACTTTTGATTATCAAAATGAATGGCTATATACACTAAGCATGCAGTCTGATAATGCTACATACCAACAAAACAAATTAACTTTTACCCAACTCCTCTCCACATTTAGGTTTGTGAGGCAGTAACTTTATTTAAATATCTCTTTCTCAAGACTTTTGGCCAGTTTTAGAAAAAACTCCTCCATTTCAACTGAATCAAAAGGCAATAAAACTTTGGGGTAATCCTCTCTTCTTATGTCTTTCACCCGTATAAACTGGTTCGCCAGATTCATTCTGTCTATATGCCAATCAAACTTGGCTTTCGCCAGTAGAATTAACTTTGTGAGATCAAATTTTCCCTCCCGTAAGATAAAATATAAGTCTATATAATCTCTGGTGCGCGGTTTCATGAATAGCGTGTGGATTTTATTTGTCGCAATATCCAGAAGACTGTCTACCTCCAACCGTCCGAATTTGGTTCCCTTCTCAATTCTCGGAAAAGGGTAATAATTAAAATCGACTTTAAGTTCGTTTTTGTCCGCATACATCAATGTATAACTCACAAGGCCAAAAAATTGGCTTCTTTTTATCGCAGTGATTCCGAGTTTTGGAGAAATCTGTTTTAAAAATGCGCTCGTGAGAGAATAATTCACTTCCTCGTGTTCATTGAAAAGGTCTATATCCTCCGAATATCGATGATGGAGATAAAACTCGGAAAGCGCCGTGCCGCCGGTTAAATAAAACCGTTTCGTTATTTGGTCTACCCCTTGGGCAAATTCCAAAAACTCAAGTTGCTTGGAAGTGAGTATTGTTTTTCCCATAATAAGTACTCAAGAGCACGTTTTTTATAGGGATCAAGCCTATCCTCTATCTTTGGCCAGGATTTTTTGACTTCTTCTCTATCTAGTTTTTCCCCTTTATCCAAACCGTAATTAATAAGCTGGGTGAGCCTCCAGAGCTTATATTCTTTCGGGCTTTCTTTCTTAAATCTAACCTCATCGGTCGACCAATTAAGCATGCCTGTATTGTATCATCGAACACCCCTCATGTATACTTAAAACAATGGAACAAGACATGCCGCCGGCCGTCTCAACGCCACAGCCTGATGCGCCAAAAAATAATTCAGGCATTTTCATTGGTATTCTTGTATTTATCCTCGGCATCATCGTCGGTCTGGCACTTGGTAAAACAACTTTTCTCTCCACTCTCCGCATTCCGTATCTGACCGCTACCCTAACCCCCACGCCCCTCCCTACCCCAACCCCTACCCCCAATCCAACGGCAGATTGGAAGATTTATCAAAACACTCAATATGGATTTTCACTCCAGTATCCTGAAGGTTGGAGTGTTCAAGAAGAACATAATAAAATTATGCAAGCTCCATACTATGGAAGTAAAACATCTGATTCGGTCAATTTCACAATGGATAACGGCTATCTAAAAATCATTACAGGGGTTACTTTTGAATCATCAGGTGTCGGAGCATTACTCAAAACTGAACAGACGATAATATCAGGTAAAAATGCCGTTAAGGAAACCTATACCGTTTCAAATCAGAGAGTACCAATGACAGAAATAATCATCAAGTTTCCCGACTTTACTCCGTTTTACCGCATCGAGGCCTTGTTCCCACCTGCTGATGCCTCAATAATTAACCAAATCCTCTCCACGTTTACATTTATAGAACAGTCTCCGACAGTATCACCGACACCTGCGGTTCCCGCAAACTGGATACTGCATACGTTCAATACATACGGCTTAACGGTGTATACGCCGGATGATTGGCAATCCAGTGTCACTGATTATCCCCAAGACTCCACATCTCTCATCAGATTTTGGAAAAAATCATCCCCGACGATTGTTCCAATTCAATTGGACATTAAATCTAATTGGGATAATACCGGTAACGCGCAAACACAACCCAAAAATTTTATGGTTGACGGCAGTATTCCTGCGTATCGCATGGATCCACCGACTAAAACCCAGCAAACGCTAGACCGCTATCAAACCAATGTCTATTTCGAGCATAATAGTAAGGTGTACGTTTTCGAATGTGTCCACAATTGGACCCCAGATTACGTAACTACCTGCAACACCATGCTTAGTACTCTTCAATTTACTCAATAATTATGGAGGAAATAACTCAACCTACACCGCAAACCCCTCCCCAGCCAAAGAAACAATCGGGTGTGTTCATTGGAATTCTTTTATTTTTGATCGGTATTCTCGTTGGCCTGGTGATCTACAAAACGATGCCGTATTTCGGCGCTTCCCCAACTCCCCTTGTCTCGCCCACGCCGTCAGCGGAGGCGGGCGACCCAACCGCACAATGGGAACGCCACATATTCCCCAAAATGGGTTTCTCTCTTGCTTTACCGCCAAAGTGGTACCCTCACGAAGAAAAGAGTGATATTGGCGGAAGTGGTTATGAATCATGGATATCCTATCCTGTAGATAATCCGTCTCCACAAGCTCCTATGGTTGAAGGCCTCGTCGCTAATTTCGCTTTGTCGACCTTTGTAATTTCAAATAGTCTGGATCAAGATGCAAATATCAGGCTTACTCAACCCGGTCATATCGAACCAATACCGGAAAAATTGAATTCAACTCTTGACGGTGAAAAATCGATTATCCTTAAATCACCAAAAGTAATTCAAGTTATAGCTGATCATAATGGAAAGCGATTCTTATTCCAATTGGGCACCGATGATCCAAGTCTTGCTCAAGTCTTTGACCAAATCCTCTCCACGTTTAAATTTACGGATACAACATCATCGCAACAGGTGCTTGGGATCCAGGTAACACAGTGTTGTTCGTGCCCAACCATGATTGATGCGTCACAAATCGGGAAAAACGGATGGGTAGCGTATGAACAAGGAAAAGATTATACCGCTCAGCTGCCAAAAGCGTGCTCACTGCCGAATATCGGTGCGTGTGCTCCGTGTCTGCCTCTCGAAACGAAATCGTATACCTGCCCGCCGACAGGATGGGTTGATTGCATGCCGGGGCCGGATGCAAAACCGGAGTGTTCAGCTGAGGCGATGACATGGTACAAGGCCAATTGTCCGAACTTCAAGGGTGGGGCACTTTAGGTGGTTGACAACATGTACCACTAGTGGTACTATTCCCTCATATGAAACACTTACCGTCCGCCATGCCTGCCAACGAAGCCCGCGCCAATTTTTATCAAATGGTCGAGGAAGCCGGGGTAAACATGCGGCAGTTCACTATTGTCCGCCGCAGTGGAAAACCGGTTATTATGATGTCTGTAGCTGAATTTGAGGGATTGCAGGAAACATTGGAAATTATGGCTAACAAACCTCTTATGGCGAGTATTAAACGTGCCCAAAAATCGAAAAAGGTATACACGGAGGCAGAAGCAAAAAAAATCCTGAGGTGGTAATATTATTATATGAAACTCGTCTTGAAAGACGAGGCAGTGAAACGCCTCAAACGGATTGGTGGTACCGATAAAATTAAAGCAAAAAGGAAAATATACAGCCTTCTCTCGGATCCATTTCAAGGAAAAATGCTGGTAGGTAAATTGAAGGGTTTTCGAAGTGTGAAAGCCTGGCCGCTTCGCATTGTCTATACATTTGATCCTGTCGACCAAATTATTCAAATTGAGACTATCGACTATCGCGGGAGCGTGTATAAAAACTAGAAGAGAAGCTCCTTCATTACCACTGGAATCTCATTCGCTAAATCCGTGGCATTAAAGTACGGGCCGACTTTTTTGTAGAGTTCGTCTCCGGCTCTTTTGTTGATAAAACTTCCTGCAATCGTTGCCAAGAACGGATCGTTTTTGCAGGCTAATGCCGCAATCAGTCCGGCTAATACGTCACCGGTGCCGCCTTTGGTCATCCCGGGGTTTCCGCCTGCAATGCTCCTGCATTGCACTCCGGCCGCAGCGTCGGAGCTGTCAATTCCACACGCAATATCTTTCTCCCCTTTCAAAAGCACAATACACTGATATTTTTGTGCAACATCAGCAACATCAACACTCCCGAATGCATGAGCAAACTCCGCATGATGCGGCGTCAGGATAGCGTGTTTCGGAATTTTCGTACAATCCATCATCTGCAAGCTTCCCGCATCAATGACCCATTGTTTATCCGGATATTTAGTGAGTAGCGTATTGGTAATCGTTTCCGTTTCCGCGTCTCTGGTCATACCGGGACCGATAAGAATACAATCGTCTTCTTCGATGTATGGGCCAAGCTCTCCCCGCGGCACGACAATGCCGTTTCTGAATTCCTTTTTTTCTTCGTGCACGATCGCGTTGTTTTCCGGCACCGAGGAATAATGGGCGAGGTCTACAATCCGTGAGGCCACGGTGAGCGCCCAGAGGCTGGCGGCATGAAACAAATGTGATCCGCCGATGACAAGAAGCCTGCCGTTTTGGCCTTTGTGCGAACCACGCTGCGGCAAACGTATTTTTTTAACATCATCGATTGTCACGGATTCCATACTCATATTGTACACAATTACACGCTCAACCGGATAATTTTAGCCGAAATCTTGTGCGTTGCCAAAAGCTCAACGACTTCTTCCTCCGCAGAACTTACGATCGTCTGCTGTTTACCGAGAAGGTCAAGAACAAGCGTCCGGTGTTCAATGTCGAGCTCGGAAAAAATATCATCAAGAATCAAAAGCGGTCGTTCTCGTGTTTCACGCTCAATAAATGCCAATTCCGCCAGTTTCAGCCATAATATCGCAAGTCTCTGCTCTCCGCGGCTCCCGTATTTACTTACATCAAGATCCTTCTTCGTAACGAGAAAATCATCGCGGTGAGGCCCAACTAACGTCGATTTAGCCGCGACCTCTTCGTCTACATACTGTTTTAACCGTGACTCTGAGATCACACTCTTATCGTATTCCACACGATACGTAACACCGGGCATATGATACGTGTTTATAAAATCAATGAATGCTGCCCGTTTATCCGTCAAATATCCTCCGGCTTTGATAAGCAATTGATCCCAAAATTGAAGTTGATGATGATGTGCTTTCCCTTCGTTGATCAAATCCAGAAGCCGGTTTCGCTGCCGCAGTCCCCGCTCATAGGACAGTAAAGTTCTCCGATATTCCCGATCAACCTGCACGAGTACCCCGTCTAAGTATTTCCGCCGGAGAGACGGGCTGTCGGTAATCAGCTCCAGATGTTCCGGCCAAAACAAAACGGCCCTCAGATTCCCGATAAAATCTACCTGCCGTCGCGCTACACCGTTGACAAAAAACTTTTTTGACTGAGTTTTCCGGCCGGCGACTGACCCTGTGGTCACAACCACCTCAAGCTTTGTCTCCCCTGTTGTTGCCTTCGCTCTTCCGACCTCGGCACCCCACCGCACCATCTCCGCGTCGACATCCGCCCTAAAACTTTTCCCTGTGGCACTGAGCATAATGGCCTCAAGAATGTTCGTTTTGCCTGCGGTATTCGGGCCCACGATAAGCGTGGTCGCCTTGTCAAAGGCAAACGTGCGCTTCGTGTAGCTGCGAAAGTTGGCAAGTGTCAAGTCAGTAAGGATCATGGGGCCATTTTACCACGTTTCACTCGTGAATCCTGGTGCCACAGAATGGCCTAGGTCGTAATGGGTCTAGCTTGGAGAAGGAAAACTTTACCGTTTTTAATCACCCATTCGATATCTTGAAAAGAATGATAATAGTTCTCAACCAGAAGGCCTAAAGAAGTTAAGGAAAAAATCTCTTCTTGGGAAAGAACCGCTTTTTTGCCTTTAAGTTTTTGGCCAATAGTTTTTAAATCTTGTTTTTCGACCAGATAACGGTCCGGTTCGCTTGTTCCGGAAACAACCTTTTCTCCCAAACCATTGACCGCTTCAATAACCATCACCCTTTCATTATCCCTTAAAACGTCCTTGGTGAAGATAACCCCGCCTTTTTCCGCCTTAATCATTTCTTGAACCAGAACCGCCATTTTAATCCTGTGCATGGGAACCTTATGATATAAGGTATAAGGAAGCACTCTCTCCTCATAAAGAGAGGCCCAACAGGTTTTGATATAATCAAAAAGTCTGGCTCGGGGAATATTCAGGTAGCTTTCAAACTGGCCGGCAAAAGAAGCACCGGCCAGATCCTCGGCCGTAGCCGAAGAACGAACAGCTATAAACGGGAACCTCTTTTTATCAATCTCTTTTTCGATTTCCTTCTCCAGCAACGACGGCATGATGCCTTTCTTTATTTTTCTTCTTAACTCCTGACAAATTTCTGCCAGGACCGGCTTCGCGGAAGATGGTGGCTGCATGACCGGTAGTCGCTGCCCCAGGATAGAGGATGATCTTTTTGTCCTGAGTAGTCGTAGCTAGAAAGGTCAACAGATTCATTTTTCGTTTTTTAATGACCATGGGATCCACAAAAATAATCCGCTGTTTTCTGCCTATCCTGGGCAAATCAGTTTGGGTATTAAGTTTAAAAACCGGACCTTTTTCATCGACTTGAGGCACTTTTTCTTTATGAAAAACAAAGGGTAAACATTCACGGTAATAAACGCCTTCTCTCTGAAGAGCAAATTCTAAGCGGTGAGGTCCAAATTTTCCAATAAAGCGTTTAAAATCCCGAGCGATGGTTAAAATAGTCTTCTCGTCTAAGACCGGCTGAAACGAAAATTTATTTAGCACAGGCGTAGATGTCACTCGCAAATTCGCATCAACTTCCAAACATTCTTTTTTTTCGGCAATAATCTTATCGATAATTTTTCCCTCGGCAAAATCGAGAAGATAAAAGTCGTGAGGATTACTTTGAACTCCCTCATCCAAACCGAAAATGGCCTCCACGACCATGGTTTTCTTTTTCTCCTCCGCCAGAGTAACGCAACCTCCTCCCAAGGGAATTCGCGGATTAATCCAGGGGTGAAGGATAACCCCAATCTGGGCTTCCTTGACGCGGTCATACTTGTTTTGGATGGCAAAATCAAAGTGGTCAGCGACTCTTTTAATTAAGCTCTGGGGGTCTCCAATCACAAAGCGCGGACCGGGCGGATTGTGAAAATTCGGTATGAAGTAAGCGCGGCCTACATAAATATTTCTTTTGGCGTCATTATTTTTAATTTCAATAAAAGCCGCTTCGAGTTCTTTTTGAAGCGGTTTGGTCATACCTTCCTTCTTGTAAACCAAGAAGGCCTCATGATTAATAATTTTAACAAATGGAGTTCTTAAACCGGCTGAATGAAGTTTCCTCAAGCCTACGATGCGTGAAGACTTAATCTGGGAACTAGCTAGATCCTCAACATATTCCATTGTATCTGCCATAGCTAATGGAGTAATCTTACGGGACAGTCTCGGATTTGTCAATGAAGGGCAAATGTGATATAGTTTGTCCACTTTAGGAGAAACTATGGCAGGAAATAATGAAAGAAAAGTACAGCAGATACCCGAAGGGGTCAATGTACGAGCATATCTCGATTTACGTCATGAAGTAACAGAACAATTCCCCACTAAACCTGCGGGCCCTCCTCCAAAAATTGAACCCAGGCTGGCAAAACAGTTACCGCAGGGCGTAACAGCCGAGGATATGATAGCTCTTCGCGGTGAACAACCGGCATGAATCCGGAACGTAAAGGATCGATTATCGGAATTATAGGAAACCTAGGAAGCGGAAAATCCACACTCGCTGAATTATTGCGCGTTCCTCTTCACGCTGAAGTATTGCTCGAATCAGTTGACAACAATCCGTTTATTCATGACGCACATAAATCAGCCGGGCGGGTTTTTCAAAATCAGGTCTGGTTTCTCCTGCAAACCGTTACCAGGTGGGAGCAAGCCACACATCTGGCGCAAAATGGAAAAATTGCCATCATGGATACTTTTACTCCGACCAACCTGCTTCATTCAAAAGTTACCCTCGACGCTGACTCGTTTGTTCTCTACAAGAGACTTGCAGATAGACTTACCAAGCATTTACCACCTCCGACTCTCGTCATCTACCTTCACGACACCCTGGATTTCCTTATGGACCGGCTGCGTAAGAGAAACTTACCCATCGACGACGAGAACGCCGCATATGTGGAGAAAATGCTTGTCCTCCACGAAGATTGGGTCAATACAGCTAAATTTCCCGCTCCCATTCTGTCTATTCAATCCAGAAAATTGGAAAACTCTGCCTCTGTAGAGGTATACATACGGCAAATTCAGCAATTACTCTCCTGAGAGTAATCCGACTAACCCTTAAGCAGTCTATTGATTGAAGCCGCCGCATGTTGACCCTGTTGCCCTAACAACGGCAAAGTCCTAAGATCAGGAAGAAGCCGTTGAAGAACGGGTCGAGTTTGCGACCGTTTGTATTTCGTAAATCTCACCATTTGTTTCCCTTCAAAAAACGGTACGCCCAACACGGTGGACAGGTATATCTGATACGAATATCTGGGCACGACGCGTATATCTCTGACGGAAGACGGCAACAGCACATATTCCCCTTTTGATTGTCTGAGAGATTCTTTCACCGTCGTCACAAGTAAATCCGACAGGCTTAAATAGGTATAACATTCTCTCCCCTCGCGAGCCTGCCAGGCCGCATAATGCCGCGTTGCCAAAGGGTCCGCCTGATCCAGACGGTCAAAGAAGTCACACATCATAAAGTCAACTGCCTGATCAAACAATAAGCTGCCGTGAATCTTAAATGTGTAACCGCTCGCGCGACCCGAAGCTATCGCCTGAATAAGTTCATGCGCTAACCCTTTGTCATCCAGCGTTTGTACGCCGGTTGGCCGATTGGCATACAACGTTCCTTTCCATCCCGGTTTCACCATACGGAAGCCCAAAGATCCGCTCCTGATAAGATATTCCCGCAACGTCAAATAGTGACGTTGTATTTCACGCTGCAGACCTACCGGTGCTTCCATGCGAACCGGCAAATGCACGTCTACATCGTTTAAGGGTTGCAGATGCTCCGTTCCGTCGAGAGATTGATAGAATCGAATTTTCCGCGACTTGGTTGCATATGGCGTGACACCATGCTGAAGAAAATCCGGTACAAAATGTTTCAAAAAACTGATCCACGCCGGACCTTTATAGAGTTGGGATGCCTGTGCCATAAAATTAACATTTGGCGCATACGGGTCCCGATAACAACAAATTCCGCCCGGCAGAAGGACTCTGGACATTTCACGCAGTGCTTGATGAATACCTCCCAACCCTCTTCCGTATGAATATACCTCATGCAAAACAGCTGATATATTGACCGCGGAAAAAACTTCCGGTTCAAACGGCAATGCCTGCACATCACCCTCTACAACTACCGATATTTTCCTCAACGTGTTTATCCGGGAACCTGAAGCGTGGAGATCAACCGAAACCAACTGAACCGGATCGCTAAGTGACAATTCAGGAATCATTGAGTGCAACAAACGTAAACTTTCTCCGCTCCCGGGACCAACCTCCAAAATTGTGGTTTTCCCTCCACATGTAGGTAATTCTTTCCGCCGCAATGCGTCAACAAGTAATACATTTTTTTCTTCTGACGCCCCGCAGATCGCATACATATATGCCTGAGAATACTTTTCGGCCGAAATAACTGGTTGGAGTAATTGTTTTCCCATATACGTACTCAGAACGTGTGTACGTGCTCACTAATGTACCGGAGCAAAGGAGTGCCCGGTTCTCCGGAGACAATACGGTCAATCATCATCTGTAAATATCCGCTGCGTTTCATGCGATCCGTCATGCGCTTCGCATTTGGTTCAACATGCAGTTTATTGAGATTATCCAACCGTTTCCATGCAAGTATATTGAGTTCGCGGGGGATATTTGCCTGAGCATCATGGGCATCAATATCACGGATTGCTTCCGTCGGGCTACCAACCACGACACAATGAACGCGAATCTTTTGATGAGCGCGCGGGTCGCGATAGTCAGTTTCCCGCATGCCATCCGGAAATATTTTTATTTGACGGGCCGCAGCCGCTCCGATTTCTTCGTCTATGGTACGGGCTAAATTATCGATAAAATCCTCAAACTGACCTGCATGCTGTCCCCCCGGATAGCGTTCTATGGTTTCCGTGAATACATTCCACTGCCCGGCATACCGGCCAATCACAGGTTTTTCCCGATACGGAGGCACCTGATTCATCAATAGTTCCCCCTTCGGGTTTATCACGAACAACACGATCCCTCCCCCGACGTACCCCCGCCGCGCCAACTCTGTCCAGGGAGTCTCATATGGCGACAACAGCGTTGGATGGTCCAAATAATACATACGTTGTACCGATTCCGGCATACGTGACAATTGCTCCTGTATTCTTGACATATTCATGGTTGGAATAGGATATAAAACACAAAAATCCCGTTGTACAGACCGATACATCGGGCTATTCCGAATAGCTCTATTATACACCTTCAATCAACTTGGCTTTTGTCTATTTGCTTTTTCCCTTTTGCTTGCTACAATAGCCCATAACTGTCCATGACGTATGACAAAACCTGAAAATAACATTCATGGAGCGGTTGCACTATATCTTGAGCATCTCGGCATGCCTGTAGAGGCTATACATCAGGTTGGAGAGGGATTCCACGCCACCGGGCTTGACATCCGTTTAGAAAACGGAACCCACCTCTTCTTACGACAAATGCATCCTCTCGAATTCGGCCATGACCTTCCCGGGGACAGAATTAAGGCGGTGCTTGAAACCGTTCATGAACTTCCCTTTTCTTTGAAAACTCATGGTATTTTAGGCATAACGGAAGACAACACGGTGACAAATATTCCTAAATTAAAAGAGGTCTTGATTCTTTCGGAATTTTTACCGAGTGGGGCAAAAAATTTTTGTGAAAATCTCCGTAAGCCCACATCAACCCACGAAGAAGCATGTGCGTTAGCCTCCTCAATTGAACCCAAAACCCAAATTATGGGAGAGACGATGGCTGAGATCCATAAGACACAATATTGGGGACCGACGGAAGCCGCCAAATCTTTGTACAAACGTTCCACACGCGCCGTGATCCATAATGACGAGCTCACGGCTGGTGTCGGCGACTTGGATATGATGGATTTTAAACGAATTGACTGGATGGGTCACGAAGATTTTGTCCGGCTATTAGCGGATATGGAGCGGGCGCGCCAGGCTATTGGCACACATCCGGAGCGCCTGCGGCAAATTCACGGAGATTATTGGGTAAATAATTTATATTTTGACCAAAACGACACTATCATCGTAACCGACGGCCGGCTCAATTGGGGTGAACCCGGCATAGACGCGGGGTGGATGGTCGGAGAATACCTCATGCAGGATCTTCTCCGGTTCGGACATATGAACGACGCCTTCACCAGCGTTGCTCAAAACGCCATGAACACCTATCGGGCAATCACCGGCGATACAAATATCTACTATTTCATGGGACTTCCGTACGCATTTCAGGCATTTGCAGAAGCGGTATTTACCCCAAATATTTCCTCCCAACAGCGTCGGCTTCTTGTGGCAACAGCCGTCGGTACGCTTCAGGATACAAAACTCGGCATCCCGTTTGATTTTAGTATGCTCAACACATACACCGCGCGGGGGTTAGAGCTGTTAAAATAACATTATGTCCATAACGTTACAACCGCATATTGACTTCATTATTACCGCTCATCAATTTCATTCAAAATCTCCCGATAAATCCGTACGATTATGGGACAAAAAAACTCCCTACAGTATCCATCCGGTTTGGTGCGCAATGACCATTCTCACAGAAACGGCTCTTCCTAAAAATATTCGCGTAAATGGCGTACTTACGCTCTTGTATCACGACGTCCTCGAAGACACTAATGTAAAGCTTCCGTCAACTTTAAAACCTCTGATAATAAAGTACATTCGGGATATGACGTTTTCGGAAGGAATTACGCAGGAAATGGAAGAAATATGGGACAAACCAAAAGAAATCCGTCTCTTTAAACTCTACGATAAGGTCTCTAATCTGTTGGATGCAACGTGGATGTCGGACGAATTGAAAATAAAATATAGAGAATACACGGCAAGACTCATGCGCGACGTAGAAAGTAATTATGGAAACTTAAACATAGTAAAACTTGCACGCGTGATGACGGCTGACGTATGATCTACGGTCTTATCGCCATGTTCGGCTGGGGCATCAGTAACTTTTTTTCCGGGCGTCTCTCCAAATTCATCGGATTTCTCCCCGCGCTGATCACCGGGACGGTAGGCACTATTGCTTGTCTTATCTTCATTATGGTGACCGGCAATCTTCCTGTGAAAACCCCCCAAAGTAATACGCTCGGGTTACTTATTATCGCAGGCGGGCTTCTGTCCATTGCGGGATTATCTTTTTATAAAGGCCTTGAGGTCGGTAAAATTTCCCTTCTTTCCCCCATCGCCGCTTCATGGCCCATGGGTATCGCTATTATTGCCGTTGCGACAAACCAGTCGCCGTTTTCCCCCGCAAAATTAATCGGTATGCTTTTGGTGACAGCCGGCGTATTAGCCGCATCGGTTAAACGTATAGATAAAAATATCAGTTTTTCGGATCCCGGTATACCGTATGCATTAGTCGCTCTTGCAACATGGATCGGAGCATTTTATTTTTTCGGCCGTACGCTCGCAGGGTCCTCGTGGGCACTGTTTAATGTTCTATTTTTATGTATAAGCGTTCTTTTTGAAATGGTATACGCCCGCTGGAAAAACTCACCGGTTACATGGAAACCGACCCGGAAAACCCTCTGGTACCTTGCGGGTTGTGCGGTGCCGTCCGCGCTCGCGTTTTACTTTTATTCCGTCGGCATGCGGTCCGCAGAAAACAGCACCGTCGCCATTGCAACCAACGCAAACCCCGTCATCACCGTCCTGCTTGCCCTTCTTTTCCTGCGTGAACGTCTCAACCGCAGACAATTGACAGGCATCGCAATGGTCGTTATCGGATTAATTCTTACAGGTCGATGACATTCGACAGCGCATGATACAATTTATACTATGAAACATCCTTCCATCATTCTCATTTCCGGCGGGTCGTGCTCGGGTAAATCCGCATTTGCACACTTATTCCGGAACGCGTTTATCCTTGAAATGGATTATTTCTATTTCGGTAAATCTCAGATGAAACAAAAAAGCGACGGCTCCTATGATTTTGACGCGCCGGAAGCTGTCGACATCGCGGATTGTGCGCGTGCAGTACGTGACCTCGTTTCGGGAAAAACCGTTACTATACCGAAATATGACATGAAAATAAGCGAGCGGACAGGAACGCAGCAAATTCACATGCCTAGGGAAGCAAAATTTCTCGTCGTTGAGGGCATATTTGCGTTCTATTCCCCGCTTCGCGAACTTGCGGATCTGAAAATTTACATCGACGTCCCCACCGAACTGCGTGTGGCGCGGCGAATGATCCGTGATGAGAAAAAGGGCAGATCAGATATCCAGACGCTTTCCTGGTCAGTCACCGTTGAAAAAAACCATCAGAAGTATATCGAGCCGATGAAAAAATTCGCGGATATCATTGTCCCCTTTAGCTACAGCCCTGTACAATTATCTGTCAAAGAATGACTCCCCCCGTCCTTTGGAAAAAATTTATATTCGGCAGCTGGGAGAGATGTAAACCGAAAGTATCCCGGTCCTGAAACATCCTTACGGACGGACATGTACATCCCCGGTAGTGTTGGCCCACAGGAAAATACACGGTCTTTGTTAGGGTCCGACTGTACCGCTTGACCATGTATGTGGCTCAAAAATGCCGAGATCTCGTGCCATGAATTCACACGCATTTCGTTGGTGAACGGTATATGGCGATAATTTAATAATCCTTCCAGTGCAATCGCCATTACATCACCTCTACATATCTCCTCCTCAAAAGCTTTGGGGGTATCATCAATAATCACCATCTGTCCTTTCCACCCTGCAGCACGCAGATTTTTTAACCAAGTGGTAACAACGTCATGTTTATATGCGTCCACTTCCTTCGGATTACACGGGCTGCAATAGAGATAGCCTCGTTTTGGAACGATGT
Organism: Candidatus Gottesmanbacteria bacterium; assembly: GCA_026396845.1. Taxonomy (GTDB): domain Bacteria; phylum Patescibacteriota; class Microgenomatia; order UBA10105; family UBA927; genus XYB1-FULL-47-11. The sequence continues at coordinate 13,367 of JAPLWC010000001.1, read as the reverse complement.
GTTTTCGAGCGTCCACTTTCTTCATGTCGCCGTCATGCGGCATTCCGTTCCATTGAATCACCCGCTTCGTAATGTCATACATCTCGGACATCCGACCGGTCAAATATGTATACAGATGTCCCATCCGATGCACCGCATGAAGTGTTTCCACAGCATGCTGATCAGCGCGATTGACGAACGGGTTCACGTCTGGATGACGGTTTGCCTGAATTGCATCCTGCATGCGGGCAATTTCATCCGTTTGCCATTGAGGAATATTACGGGTATGACCGTATTTTTTTACGTCATTTTCTGTCGCTTCAATTCCCGTTACATGTGATACCGCGCGTAATAAATAATGCACGTGCGGCCATGATGTATCGTCTAAGTCCACTATAATGACCGGTTGATATTCCGGATTCAGTATTTCTTCGGGAAAAAATTCACTTTTCTTCTCTGCTGCCTCATACACTGCAGACCGTAAACCAGCGATAGGCAGTGATCGTGGATCTATAAGGCGGGAAAGTACTTCGTTAGATGCAAGGATGGCGTCCGCATTGACGCGAAGATGAAGATTGTCTTGTGAAAATAGAATGACACTTTCTTCTTTTTTAAATCCTATTGCCATATTAATCGAGGCAGAACAGAGGCTATCCTATCATAGGGTTTGGGGCATTGCAAGTGGATTTATCCTATATAAGTGTTATAATACAGCACTATTTTATGACAGGCATCCGCCATAATTCTGAATATGAACCGAGGCCTCAAACGGGTTCGTTTATTGTACCGATCGAACAGTATGAAAGTCCGGCGTCACGTATCCGCGGATTTAAGGAACTCTTGGAATATAAACTGCACGCGCCCGACCCCATGTTTGTACTCGGTCATGACGCTTTTGCTCAATATCTTTCCAACGGAAAACTCACTCCTGATATTCAGGATGCTATCGGCGCGGCGTATGATACCATCCGGCTGCATAATCCCACACGGGGGGCATATGTGGGGCGCGCATTTTATGTTCCGTGTGTTGATAATCCGAACGGACCCAGAACTGCAGGCGTCTATAATAAAAACCAATACATTCGGGAAGTAGAAAAATTCTACCGGTTCGTTGTTACTCACGGGTATCATTCCGATAAAAACGCGGATATCGCCCTTATTCTTCATCCGTTCCTGAGTGCAATAGATCCGAGGCCTGTCTACGGTAATATTAAGCTCCGTGCCAACGAAAAGCTCCCATGGACCGGCGGCATGATCGTCCCCCATCCGGAACCCGGACGTCTCCATCAAATAGAAATTCATGCAACGTTCGGTTCAGATGAAGCGGTAAAAAGTTATCCGACCGATATCTATCGGGTCGATCCTGACCGGATATCCATTACCGGCAAATACATTGCACTGAAAGATGAAACAACGGTTCCTGTTTCCGGAAGTAAATATGATGAACACTTCCGGAT
>JAPLWC010000001.1:0-11922 GCA_026396845.1 Candidatus Gottesmanbacteria bacterium | reverse complement strand
GGATTCCCCGACGATTTCAGTCAGACCAGGCACTTACCGACCCGGAAATTATTGCAGTCGGAATTGAAGCGGAAAAAGTCTTTACCAAACGGCCTGCCGCCCGCATCGAGTTTTTGGTCCAACAGGACGGCGTATATATCCGGGAAATTGCCCCGTGGGAACCCGACGATGAAACGGAGCTCTTTCGGTTGCCACCCGGTGAATCAATGACCGGTCCGGTGGTCCGCGTCGCTAACGAAGCCGATATTAAGCGGGTCCGCGGGCCTCGCGCGATCGTCTATTTCCCACCGGAAGCGTCCCGCCGGCGCACAACGGACATTTTTACTCTGGTGGCGCGCGCCCCCAATATTGAACACCTCGTTGCCCTGTGTTCAGGAAACATTACGACCGCACACGCAGTGAAAGTCATCGGTGAAGCCGGCCATAGTATTATTATGGTGGGTTCCAAAAATTATCCGGACGGGATAGTGATAAAAATTTACCGCGGCAAAGACGGAAAACCTGTTGTTGAACCAATAGACCTTTATTTTGACGCGATTATTCCCCTATCGGACGTCCAACGACTGTCGCAGGGGAAAGCAGGAAATAAAGTGGGCCGTCTCGCCATGATGAAAGCGCAGGGTATACCGATTCCCGACGGATTTGCCATAAGCTCGCAAGCCATTAAGCACTACCTTCATGACCTTAATATAAACAGGGACATCGCATTATTGGATGCGGCAGATCCGGATAACGTGCCACAGATTCAGACGATCACCGACCGTATACAGAAAAAAATTCTTTCTACACCGCTCCCGAAATCGCTGGAAGAACGAATCCACAAGGCCACAAATAAATATGGATTCTCCTCCTACATGATCCGTTCATCCGGCAGTGAAGATGGCGCAGAAATATCCCACGCAGGTCTCTATAAATCTTCGGGTGATGTAAAACCGGAAGATGTCGCGGGGACGATACGTGAAACCATTGCAAGCTATTACTCTGCCGCGAGCGTTATCGACATTCTTAAGGCTGAACAACTTCCTTCAGACATCGCCGTCGGTGCCGGCATCCATGAATATATTCCTGCCCCCCAGGGAACTCTTGGCGCTGTTGTTTTTACCTACCCCAATTCAATTACCATCGAAACCGTCAGTGGGTCGCCGGAATCACTCGTTTCCGGAACAGCAAAAGATTTCGTCCGTATTACATTCGACCGGAAAAAAGAAAGTGTTTCCTTCACTCCCGTCGGATCACCGAAACTACAAATGACGGACGACATGATTCGGGATGTTGTCCGTACGATCGGAGCGATAGAAGAACTATTTAAGACGTATCAGGATGTGGAGCTTATGATCCGTCCAGACGGGAAACTCTGGGTTTTCCAGGCGCGACCGCGGTAAAAACATCCACCCGTAGTTTAGTGGCCCGATCGCCAGTTATCCGGACGGGTTGCTGTTTCACTTGGACCGATTTTTATCCCTTGTTCCAACGGGTTTAATAGTCCGGCAAAAAAACCCCAACCGCCTTTATTTAGTGTGGGGGGAGGAGCGCTCATAAATCCAAACTCGGGAAGCTCAATATGTTCATCAATATACCTATCGTAATCAGCTGCCGTAAATTTTTTTTCTTCTTTATTCCGATCCGCAAGGATCTTATGTACTAACGCCTGTACCTCATCCACAATTTCTTTCCTGCGCTTGAGAATTGCATCAGGTATATTCGATGTATCGTGACGATCTTCCAGGGTGTGGACTCGTGCAAATATATATATATCATGCCCTATATATCCGTTCATTCGGGCGACAGTTACCGCCTCTTCCGTAGAATAGAGTTTCTGTTCCCCTGCAGGAGGCGTTACAGGTGAGGCATCTGGCTTCGCTTCTTTCGTGGGTACTGCCATAGATTCACTGTATTATACCGCGCGGGTCAAGCAAAAAACCGATTAATAACGGTTAATGCGAAACTGGATTCTTTCGGATGGTTTTTCAAAATATGCATCCGTCCTGCCGACAACCAAATTACCGTAATCTCTTTGAAACTTACCAAGAATAACCGGCTCTCCGGGGCGATGTACTTTTACGACGTCATAGGCATCTGCGTACGGAAGATTTACATGCTGCTTTTCACTTGCCATCGCAAGATGTTGGTTCATCTTCACATCCACTTCTTCAGTCGTAAACGTAAATTCCGGCTTGGTTATGACAATGAAATCGGTGTCAAAATGCTTATCTTCCTCTTGTCTCTTAAAAAGCACAGAACCGATATACACGATGGCCAGCGCGTCCGGATTACTTTTGAGAAACGTGCGTGCGGCCACCGTCAGTCCTTCACGACGTACAATCAATTCTTGCTCATTTGCTGGAAATACTTCATCCTTCGGGTACATACGAGTGTAATTGTAGCATGTTGCACAAATTATGCACGCCAATACGGGCTATTTTCAATTTCGTACGTGTGTGTCTACGAAGGATTTGAGCTCAGTTTTAAACCGTTCTTTGCTGAATTTTTTGGCTTGTTCCATACATGCTGCGGACCAATCTTTCTTCATTTTCAGAAATTTCTTCAAGACAGCCTCGAGGCTGCTCACGTTCGGTTCATCAAACAACAATCCTGTACTCCCGTCAACCACCGTCTCTAACACTCCTCCCTGTGCCAATGCAATCACCGGCACGCCGTGTCCCATGGCTTCAACCGGCACCATGCCGAAATCTTCATCCAGAGCCGAGAATATGAATGCCCGGGCTCCCGCATACAGTCGATCTAGCTCACTATCCGAAACGCCCCCAATAAATTCTATTGTGGGGCCTGATATTGAACGAAGATATGCTTCCTCTTTCCCTTTCCCGACAATTTTCAACGGAAGCTTGAGTTTGTTACATGCTTGAATGGCAAGATCCACACGTTTGGCATAGGTCAAGCGCCCGACGCTCAAAAAGTACCCGCCTTTTTGCTTTGATTTTACAGTCGGTATATCGACAGGAGGGTAGATTACTGTTGAATCGCGGCGGTAGAATTTCTTGACCCGACGGGCCGTTTCTTCGGAATTGGCGACAAAATAGTCCACGCGCTGGGCGGTCTCAAAATCATACTGGCGGAGGAAAAAATTGATGATGGTGGCATACAGCCTCACCGGCCAGTATCTATTGAGGTCGCTTCCAGTTGCGTACCCGTATAAATTTCGCGGCGGGTGGTGGATATAGCAAATGTGAACCGCAGGCTTTTTTACGATAACTCCGCGGCACATAAACCAACCGCTTGAGGAAAGAACGATGTCGTATCCCGATAAATCAAAGCTTTCCCAGATTTTCGGCGCTAAAAACCGCAGTGGCGAATGGTATGTTTTTACCAGCCAATTATGCTGTGCCCAGCTCGTACGGATATCCCAGTTTTTGAACCGCGCGGCTTGCGGGCCCAGCGCCTTCCAATCGACAAATGACGTATACAAAGGCGCCTCCGGCCAAATCTCATGCAAGGCTTCTACAACTCTCTCGGCCCCGCCGTATTCCCGAAGAAAATCGTGTACTAAAGCTATTTTCATAATTAAAATAATTCCTGCTGCTTGCCCGCCATAGCCTTGGCGACGGCGGGTTGCGACGTTTCCCCAATTATCCGCTTCAATAAACTTCGGAAGCCGAGCGTGGTGAGCTCCTTCACGGCTTCCGGCCGGTTCAGGCTTCCCAGAGGCACCAGGGCGCCCGAGAGAGGTACGTTGGTGCGTATCGTCGCAAGATCATGCGACATATGTGCGTTTTCTTTCTCAGAAGATGTTAGCTCTTTTGTTTTAAGAATCTTTTCAAGAGATTTGTATTTTGTAAGGAGTAAGACCGCTGTTTTTGGCCCAATGCCGGGAACTCCCGGATAATTATCTGAGGAGTCACCAGCCAGCGCTTTATAATCGGGAATTAATTTGGGGGAAACCCCCATCCGCTCGAATACGTCTTTTTCCCTATACAATTTTGCCTCCGATAATCCTTTGGTCGGCATGTAGACAAGTATTTTTTCGTCCTCTACAAGCTGCAACATGTCGCGGTCGCCGGTCACGATTATGATCTGATCAATGCCGTCCTTTTTGGCGTGCTTAGCGATGGTGCCGATAACATCATCCGCTTCAAACCCGTCTTTTTCAAAAATCGGAATTCCAAATCCGGACACCAGCGCGTGGACTTTGGGGATCTGGTCCACTAATTCCTCGTCCATTTTCGGCCGTTTGGCCTGATATCCCTCAAACAGTTTTTTCCGGAACGTGGGCTTGGGCCGGTCAAAGGCAACTGCCACGTGGGTAGGTTTGAGGTCTCCGATGAGGCGCAAAAGCATGGTTCCGAATCCGTACACGGCATTGACTACCGACCCGTCCGGTGCGGTGAGCGGAGGAAGCGCATGATACGCGCGGTGAAGAATTGCGTTTCCGTCAATTAGAACAAGACGGTTCATTCTACCTTCTTCTTGGGCCCGCCCATGAGGGCTTCAAATTCGTCGCCTTCAACTGTTTCTTTTTTGATGAGTTCCGCAGCGATACAATCCAGTTGTTTTTTGTGTTTCTTTAATATATCCTCTGCTTCTTTATATCCAGCGTTGACCAATTTCTGAATTTCCGTATCAATTTTGGACAGCATTTCCGGTGAAATCTGTTGAGACTCCGAAAGGGCCTTCCCCCACTCCGTTACATCCATCTGCGGCCCGAAGTTGATGGGCCCGAGGTCCGACATGCCGAATTCCATGACCATGTAGCGGGCAATCCTCGTCGCCTGGTCTATGTCATTAGCCGCTCCGCTGGTCATTTCATTGAAAATTAATTCTTCTGCGGCTCGTCCTCCCATAGTCATGGCAATTTCATCAATAAGACGGGATTTTGTTTCGTGCAGGCGGTCTTTTTCCGGCGGTGACAGTGTATACCCCAGTGCCATGCCGCGTGAAACAATGCTGATCCTATGTACAGCATCCGTATATTTGGAGAAATAGGACACAACAGCATGTCCTCCTTCGTGGTAGGCCGTCATTTTACGGTCTAATTCACTCTGTAGCCGTTTTTTCTCCGGCCCGAGCTTTACCTTCGTTGCCGCTTCTTCAAGATCACTCATGTCAATTTCTTTCTTATTTCCCCGAGCCGCCTGAATTGCTGCCTCATTGAGCATGTTTTCCAAATCCGCACCCGAAAATCCGACCGTTCGTTTGGCTACTTTATCCCAGTCCACAGCAACTGCAAACGGCTTACCTTTTGCGTGGATTGCAAGAATAGCTTTCCGTCCTGCAATATCCGGCATATCCAACACCACACGCCGATCAAAACGCCCGGGCCGGAGGAGTGCCGGATCCAATAAATCTCCACGGTTCGTCGCGGCCACAATAAGGACCGCAACATTGGGTTCAAATCCGTCCATTTCGACCAGGATTTGATTGAGCGTTTGTTCGCGCTCGTCGTGACCGCCCATGATACCGACACTTCGCATGCGGCCGATGGCATCTATTTCATCTATAAATATAATTGCCGGCGCGGTTTTCTTGGCCTGGGCAAATAAATCGCGGACACGGGCGGCGCCCACGCCGACAAGCATTTCCATAAACTCCGATCCTGCGATGCTGTAGAACGACGTCTTTGCTTCCCCTGCCATTGCCTTGGCAAGAAGCGTTTTCCCCGTGCCGCTGGGCCCGACGAGCAGCACCCCTTTCGGGGTACGCGCACCGAGCGCTTTATATTTCGTGGGATTTTTCAAAAAGTCTACGACTTCCTCAAGTTCTTTCTTCGCTTCATCAACACCCGCCACATCCGCAAATGTCACCTTGGGTAAATCTTTATTCCAAATCCGCGCCTTGCTTTGGCCGAAACTAAAGAGGTTATCCTGCGCCCCGCGGGCCTGACGGAACAAAAACAGGAAAAACAACACGGTTAACACTAAGGGCAATACGTTAGAAATAATATTCATCCACAGTTGACTGGCGCTTTGGTCTTTGACGGTAATCGCGACGTTTTTGGGGTCTACCCCTGCATCGGAGAGCAGTTTATACAGGGAATCCTGCGTTTCCTTGTGGGACACGGATTTTGTGCCGTTTTTATACGACACGGTCAACTTGGTCTCCTCTACTTCAATACCGCTGACTTGCCCGGCTTTTACATCGCCAATCACAGAGGAAAGCGGTTTTTCCGGAAGATTGGAGTTTTGCCCGCCCATACTACCCAAAAAGGATAGAAGAATAAACACGGCAAACAACCCGATGAAAATATTTTTGAGGTTCAGGTGAAACTGGAACATCCAGATTTTGGATTTCTTGCCCCCGCCAGGGCGGGGCAGGCTATTTCCGTTCTTTTTTATGGATTTTGATGGTATTTTCTCTACCATAGGTACGCACAAGTATAGCATGACGAGGCTGAAATTGCACTGAAGAAATCACTGGATTTTGGCGTCGTGTTGCGGGGCCATGCTATAATACGCGCAAATAATAGGTTCTGCTCGTTCAGAAAGGTAATTATGGCTCCGGCAAAAATTGTAAGATATATCTCTAGGAATTTTCTAAAAAAACATGGCACTGTATATTTTCTTGAACCTGGTCATGTACTTGATAGTACTTATGATGGATTTGATGTTCGTGATTTTAAGGGTCTTGGTACCGAAAAAGTCGTATTCACACAAGAAAATCGTCGTATTGCCGTATCACCAGACGGCAGAAATGTATTTATACCATACAAAAACAAAGAAAAAAAATAAGCGTTTTATCTTATTTTCGATCCTACCGGCATGCCGTCGGCAGACAAAAAGAGAGGCTTTCCGTCCGCACCATCTACGGCCATGATCATCCCCTGTGAATATTCATCCATCATTTTACGCGGCGCAAGGTTGGTGATAAAGAAAAATTGTTTATTAAGGAAATAGTCAGGTGTATAACCAAACGGCCGCACGGCGGTAAATATGATGCGCGGCTTTTCTTCTCCCACATCGACAACGAGCCGGATAAGCTTGTCGCTGCCTTCTTTATTTATCGCACTCGTCACCTTCCCAACCCTCATCTCAATTCTAGCAAATTCATCGATAGTTACGTTTTCTTTGTTATCATGTTCCGTTACATGATAACGTTGAGAAACCAGAGAATACTGGTTCACAAGCCCAATTGTTTCCCTCACTTCGCCCATCGTCATTCCCGCGATTATTTTTGCTTTCGCCGCGCCCTCTTCCAAAATTTTTTTCACTTTTTCCGGATGCGATTTCAAATCTTCGTATCTTTTCCGCGCTTTTTCAAACGTTTTCATCAACGACTCAAATAAATAATTTTTTACCTCAATATCAGATATTTGGCCCTTTGTATAAAGCTCTTTCAACTGGTCAATTTTTGCCTTTTCACCGAAAAACTCTAGATATGTGAATACCATATTCCCCTCCACATGTCCGGGGTCTGTGGCGTGTTTCCGGGTCGGATCCGTGTATGTGCTCATCACTTGTTTCCGTATTACTTCCTCATTTTCAAAAATACTGATGATGTTCCCGAGGGATTTGCTCATCTTCCGTTTCCCGTCAGTGCCGGGAATAACTGCTACTGCTTCCGGAATGAACGGCTCGGGGATTTTAAAAACCTTTTTCTTATAAATTCTATTAAAACGCTCTGCAACGTCACGCGCAATTTCAATATGCTGTTTCTGGTCCTTCCCTACCGGCACGAGGTCAGGCTTGTACAGAAGGATGTCTGCCGCCATAAGCATGGGGTAGGAAAACAGCCCGACATTGATGTCGTCTTCCGTCGTATCTTTTTGCAGCTTATCCTTGTACGCATGCGCGCGCTTGAGTAATCCCAACGGCGTCACGTTATTGAGGATCGATTGCAATTCGGTATGCTCTGGCACATCGGATTGACGGAAAAAAGTAATATTTTTCAGATCCCCGAGAAGTGCCAGCTCATTCAAAATTAATGCTTCAATATTTGTTTGTAACTGCCCTTTTTGCTGAATGGTCGTCAACGCATGCAGATCCGCCACGAAAAGGAAGCAGTCATGATCTTCTGACAGCTTTTTGAATTGCCGCACGGCTCCCAAGTAATTTCCTATATGGAGACTTCCGTCTCCGCTTGGTGTAATTCCTGACAATATACGTTTCATACAACCTCCTTATTATAATACCGTTTTAATAAGCTTTCCGCGAGTATAGAAAGTGAATTATACACAGGAAGCCGGTACTGAGCAGGAAAAACGAGCGGCAACTCCGTACAACCCAACACAATGCCGTCAACAGATTGTTTCTCTATACTTTTTTCAACGATTCTCACTAATTTTTTTGTAAGACAGTCTCGTTTTGCTCCCTCAATAACACCACGGATGATATATTCAAGCTCTTTATAATATTTCCCGGAAGGCAGGGCATACGAAACTCCATATCGTGACAAAGCCTTCTGATATAATCCCAGTCGCAGTGACGTCGGTGATGCAAGAAGTAATACGTGTGTATGATGGAACGATACTTTCCTTGCGACTTCATCCACAACGGATGTAAAAGGCACCGAAGTTTGCTGTTGCAACCGATCGATAAGTAAGCACGCTGTATTACATGCAATCGAGATAATGGATGCTCCATACCCAGTCAACCGCCGTGTCCTATCCTCAAGCATGACGGCCGCCTTTTCCATCTCCCGTGTATAAGAGAGAAAATCCGGCACCGGCACGGAATCAATGAGGATTTCCGGGAAATCATCATTATTTCGCGCGCCATACTCCCGCTTTGCCCCTTCGATAAGCAAACGGTATAACTCGGCACTGGCTTGCGGCCCCATACCACCGATGATTCCGATTATTTTATTTTTCATATTTTAGGTTAGTAGTGTCCCCGGCGGTACCGCCGGGGACACTTTTTCTCTCTATTTCATTTTCCCCTCTAAAAACTCCTCGTATGCACCGAGGTCCAGCAATCCGTGCCCGGAAAGATTAAAAAGAATTGTTTTCTTTTTCCCTTCCTTTTTTGCACGAATGGCTTCGACGATCACCTGCTTGATCGCGTGCGCGGACTCAGGAGCCGGAATAATCCCCTCTGTTTGGGCGAAAAGCTCCGCCGCCTGAAACACTTCCTTTTGGTCATACGCCACCGCCTCGATAAACTTTTTGTAATACAAAAAGCACACGAGCGGTGCATCACCGTGATACCGCAGTCCCCCGGCATGAATGGGCGACGGCACGTAGTCGCTGCCGACCGTATACATTTTCATAAGCGGCGTAAGCCCCGCAGTATCTCCCGAGTCATACCGGTACTGCCCGCGGGTGAGTGACGGGCATGCAGTCGGCTCCACGGCAATCACGCGCAGGTGTTTCTTCTTGCCGCTTAGTTTATCGGCGATAAACGGAAAACTAATCCCCGCGAGATTGCTCCCTCCCCCGCAGCAACCGATGATTATATCCGGATACTCACCTTCCTTAACCATCTGCTTCTTTGCCTCTTGACCGATAATGGTCTGATGCAGCATCACGTGATTAAGAACGCTCCCCAGCGCATAGTGCGTGTTTGGCGTCGTTGCCGCCACCTCGATCGCTTCGGAAATTGCCATGCCCAAACTTCCGGTCGTGTCGGGATCCTTTTTCAGGAACGCCCGGCCTGCTGCTGTTTCTTTGGAAGGACTTGGGATAACCCGCGCCCCATACAGATTCATCACTGTTTTCCTATACGGTTTATGATCATAAGACGTCCGCACCATAAACACCCGACACTTCATGTCAAAGAATTTACATGCAAGCGCGAGCGCACTCCCCCACTGACCGGCTCCGGTTTCGGTCGTAAGACCCGTAACCCCTTCTTTTTTGTTGTAATACGCCTGCGCAAGGGCCGTATTCAACTTGTGACTCCCGACCGGCGAAACGCCTTCATATTTGAAATAAATGTGTGCCGGCGTCCCCAATATTTTTTCCAACCGCTTCGCGCGCAAAAGCGGCGACGGCCGATACATCTTGTACAACTCCCTCACCTCATCCGGTATGGGAATTTCTTTTTCCAATGACACCTCCTGTCTTATGAGCTCCATCGGAAACAACCGCGCCAATGCGTCCGGACCGATCGGCTGTCTCGTCTTGGGGTCCAACGAAGGCGGCGGCAATTCCCCCAGATACTTCTTCAAATAATACGGGAGACTTAGGTATGTCCTGGGTAGCTCCCGTCCTTCCAATATATTCATATTTTTCATAGTTTCTCCTTAAAAAAATTTAGTAATAAAGCACGTAATACCCTGGCATATCGTTTCGCCAGTATTCCCGCCCTTTGGTCTTCGGCCTTTTCGGCTGTGCCACCGTACGCTGTTTTCCTCTAAAAAATCCCCTTGCGGGGACGTCAAAGAAAAACCTTGTTCTTGACGCACTCCACTTTCGCGACATGCGTTCCTGTCTTTTTACGGTTTCGGCTCCGTACTTGATTTAAGAGTCAGCATTCCCCGGTTCCAACCCTCCGGATCAACGCTTGTATTCAACTGTCTGTATTATACCACGTTCTCGTAATGCGTCAAACGAAGGACTTCGTTGTTCTCTCCGAGCACAATGGCGACCACGTCAATGCGGCAGGGCAACAATTGACCGTTCATGTAGAGTGTCGCCATATTGCGGATCCGCGCCAGTTTACCGGGACTGATCATTTCTTCAGGAAGACCATATTCAATTCCTGTTTTTGCTTTCACCTCCACAAACACGAGCGTATCGCGGTCTTGGGCAATAATATCAATTTCTCCGAAGCGGTTGGAAAAATTCCTTTTAAGAATCGTGAATCCCTTTTCCTGAAGCGTGCGAGCAGCGATTTCTTCACCGGCACGTCCGGTTGACCGGTTCAATGTTTTCATGTCAGTTGCTTGTATTGGATAGCCTCAGCCATGTGCACCGGAAGAATGGATTTTTCACTGGCCAAATCCGCAATCGTCCGGGCCACTTTAATGAGCCGCATATAACTTCGTGCGGAAAAATCATACTTTTCGGCGGCCATTTTCAGGAAATTTTCGGCCTCCGGTGTCAGCTGGCAATACTCCTTTACCTCGCGGTTCCGCATCTGCGAGTTGGTATAGAGTGCGGTCCCGGCAAACCTTTTTGATTGGATGCCTCTCGCCCGTACCACTGCGGCTTTTGCCTCTTTTGAGGTAAGTGACCCATCGGAATGGTCTTTTGTGATCGATAATTTTTCTACCTCAACCGGTGCCACCAAAACGGTTAAATCGATACGGTCCAAAATCGGACCGGAAATCCTGTGACGATATTTGGCTATCTGACGCTCGGTACACTTGCATTCCCGTCTCGGATGACCTAAATACCCGCACGGACAGGGATTAATGGCGGCAATAAGGGTAAAGCTTGCAGGGTACCGCACGTGGCCCGCGACCCGGACAATTTCCACCGTACCGTCCTCCATCGGTTGCCGGAGGCTCTCCAAAACGCTTCTCGGGAACTCCGGCATTTCGTCCAGAAATAATACGCCCAAATGAGCCAGCGAAACCTCTCCGGGTACGGGATTTGTCCCCCCGCCGATGACACCAGCGGCCGATACACCGTGATGCGGGCTGCGGAATGAACGCTTTTTTATAAGTGCGACTCCCGGCGGGAGTAATCCTGAAATCGAAAAAATACGCGTCACCTCTAATGCCTCCGCATCCGTGAGCGGCGGTAAAATTCCGGGAAGCGCGCGGGCCAGCATTGTTTTGCCGGTTCCGGGCGGACCCCACATAAGGACATTGTGCCCGCCGGCCGCGGCAATCACGAGCGCCCGTTTCGCCTGTTCCTGTCCGGCAATTTCCTTGAGATCAAAATCAATAGATCCTTCATCCTCGGAAATTTTGTACGCGGTATGGGTAAGTGCCGTAATCGGAGTAGTCCCGTTAATATGCCGGACCAGATCCGTGAGCATCGACACCGGCAAAACGGTAACTCCCGACACGACGCTTGCTTCAGCAGCCGACGGAGCCGGGACAAAAATAGTGGCTCCGGGAGTTCGTTTGGCAAACAGCGCA
>JAPLWC010000020.1 GCA_026396845.1 Candidatus Gottesmanbacteria bacterium | reverse complement strand
TTCATTTCCCGCTTTCACTGTAACGGTTAAACGGCGGTTAATCGCTGCAAGAACGGCCGGCTTTCCGTATACAACGGCGTGCTCACCCATTAAATAGATTTTTCCCGGAACGGATACTGAAATTTTCATATATAAATCCCTAAACGGGTTTCACTTTAATACCGTACGGGATAATACCCTCGGTTGTGGGCTCTGATATGCGCCGGACAACAACCCGGACTCTTTTTCCTACTGCCAAATCGCTTTCCGTCCAATCAACGAGTTGAGCGGTAATTCTCCCGTCCCCGACCAAACCTGCCTTGCCGGCAGGCAGGTCAACAACGACGACCGGATACGGAGCAAGGTTAGAAAATCCGCCGGGCGGCACGCGGATTACTGTCCAGGAAACGATAGCCCCCTCACGCCCAAGCATGCTGGCAATATATTTTTGGTTTCTCCAAATTTTTACCGGACTATTCATACATTAATTTTTAATTTAAAATTTTTAATTTTTAATCAATTTTTATTTTCTTAATTTTTAAATTAATAATTCATTTCAAATTTCAAATTGAAAATTTCAAATTGTTTTATTTTTTAAGTATGTGCACGACAGCGGTTGCCCCGCTACCGCCGACATTATGTGCTAAACCGATTGTTGCCCCTTGTACCTGACGGGCCCCCGCGCGGCCGCGCAGTTGATCTACAAGTTCCACAATTTGCTTCACACCGGTGGCCCCCACGGGATGCCCGCACCCTTTAAGCCCGCCGGAGGGGTTAACAACCAGGTGTCGGGATTTCCCTAAGCGGGTTTCGCCGGCCGCAATCGCTGCCGCTGCCTTGCCTTTGGCAAAAAAACCCAAATCTTCCATCGCAAGTATTTCGGCAATGGTAAAACAATCATGGACCTCGGCAACGTCAATATCTTTGGGGGTAATACCGGCCCGTGCGTACGCGCGTTTCCCTGCTTCTTTGGTTGCGGCAAGTTGCGTTAAGGACGCGCGCCCGGCAAGCCCTAATGAATCTGTCGCGACCGTACTTGCGGCGACAAGAATGCCGTGTGCCGACTTTTTATTACTTACCACAACTGCTGACGCGCCGTCTGAAATGGGCGAGCAATCCAAAAGACGTAAGGGGTCGGCAATCCGAGAACTCCTGACAACCTGTTCGATGGTGATCGTTGTATGGAATTGCGCATTGGGATTTAAGGACGCGTGATAATGATTTTTGACGGCAACCGCGGCAAGCTGTTCCCGTGTCGTCCCGTATTCCCTCATGTAGGCACAGGCCAGTATGGCGTATAAACCCGGGAATGTCGCACCTGCCGAACGCTCTTCCTCACTGCCGGCACCCATAAGCGCTGTCGCGACATCTTCCGGTTTATGATCCGTCATTTTCTCAACTCCCAAAACTACGACGGTATCGTACTGACCGGACAGAACGCTGTTGACCGCATTATGAAGTGCAAGACCTCCTGATGCACACGCGCCCTCTATTTTGAACGCAGGCGCCGTTATCCCTAATTCTTCTGCAAAAAATGCTCCCAAGTGTTCCTGTCCGCCCAGAATGCCGGACAACATGTTGCCGACAAATAGTGCCTGTATACGCCGGATACCAATTCCTGCGTCTTTCAGCGCGCCGCCAACCGCCTCACCCGCCAACTGGCGGGGTGACGTTGCCCATAATTCACCGAATTTTGTTGTTGCAGCACCGGTTATATACACGTTCATAATTTTAAATTTAAAATTTTCAATTTTTAATCAATTTTTATTTTCTTAATTTTCAAATTATAAATTCAATTCAAATTTCAAATTGTAAATTTCAAATTAAATTTTGTGTGTTTGCTTCAAATACTCAACATAATTCACATAGCGTTTTTTCACTATCTGCTGGGTAACTAATTCCTGCCGCTTACCGCGGATCTTTTGCGCCCGCGGCAGGAGTGGTGTCGTTTCCCATATAAACGCATCCGAGCCTGCGCCGGAGCCATAAGAAGTCATGAATATCTTCTCGCCGGGTTTAGCAATATCCAGTACAGCAGCAAGCCCTAGCATGGAAGAAGCAGAGTAAGGATTCCCGATGTGATCAACCGTAAGGGACGCGGACAATTGTTCTTTACTAAATCCGAGCCGCCGGGCGACATCGCGCGGGAACTTACCGTTGGGCATATGGAACACGCAATAATCAAAATCCTCCGGTTTCAGATGGGTTTTGGCAAGTAATCTCGTTCCCGCCCCCATCACGTGGGCAAAATACGCGGGTTCCCCCGTAAACCGTCCTGCGTGCGAGGGATACCGGATACCGTCACGCCGCCAGAAGTCCGGCGTATCGGAAGAATAGGACGTATAGGCGAGCAGTTTGGCTATACAGTGCTGTTTTTCTCCGGACATAAGATACGCGACCGCAGCAGCCGCTGAAGTATACTCCAGAGCGTCGTGCGGCTTACTTTGGGCAGTGTCCGCTCCGATGACTAAACCCAAACGCACCTGTCCTACACTGATAAGTCCTGCGATTGCCTGCATGCCGGCAGTGCCCGCTTTACAGGCAAATTCCATATCCGCTGCCAAATAGTTGTGTCCGGCTCCCAATAGCTCTCCGACAATGGTTGATGTCGGGTTCACGGCATACGGGTGACTTTCCGACCCGACAAATAAAGCCTCGATATCCGATGGTTTGCACGTTGACAGAGTCAAAGCAAACCGTGCGGCCTCGATGGCCATGGTTACTGCATCCTCATCAGTTCCCGGCACTGCTTTTTCTTCAACACCTAACGATCCTACGACTTCCTGCGGATCTTTTTTCCACGCGGAAGCAATATCGGCAAGTTTAATCCGATATACAGGTATGTATGTGCCGTAACTGACTATACCAACCATAGTTACAAATTTTTAATTTCTAATTTTTAATTTTTAATCAATGTTTAAACATTTCAAATTATTCTTTCCCTCTAGCCAAAACCTCATGTGCTTTTGCAAGCGTGCCTTCTGATAGTGATGCAAGCAGTGATATTTCCCCCGCCAGTACTGCCCCTGCCACTATTTCTGCAAAATTTTGGCTATGTTCCACTCCCAGAAGCTGAAACGCTTCTTTCTGGGTCGCGAGTCCGGTGCCGCCACCGACAGTACCGACCATCAAATCCGGAAGATACACGCTCACATAAAGATCTTCTTTCATAACCTCTGCCGTTGTTATACCCAAACTTCCCTCAACCACATGCGCAATATCCTGACCGGTCGCCAAAAACAGAGCCGCAACGACATTTGCATATTGCGCGTTAAACGCCATTGAACCGGACATTGCCGATCCCATCATACATTTGGCAAGCCACACATCATACATTTTTTTCGCGGTGGTTTTCAACACTCCTTTGAGTATCCTGTCCGGAATTGTCACCTCTGCCCACGCCTTGATACCTCTGCCTTCAATCACATTGAGCCACGAAGGCTTTTTGTCTACGTCGTAATTACCGGCCAATGAAATACAGCGGCAGCCGGTTTTCGTTTCAATAAACTCAACCAGTTTTTGCGTGGCAATCGTCACCATGTTCATTCCCATGGCGTCCTGCGTGTCAAAAACAAAGCGGACGTACCTGTATTTGCCTACTCCGCGGGATGTTAATTTCTCTAAATTGATATGTTTTGATGTTTGACCTGTAATTTTCCTTAAATCCTCTACATGAGTTTTTAAAAATTCATACAGTTTTTTGTTTTCTTCAATATTTTTCACCTTAAATACCGGGCCACGGGTTGCGCCGACACGGTAAGAATCGGCCGCTGCCCCCCCGGACCCGGTTATTGCCTTACATCCGCGGTTGACGGATGCCACAAGCGCTCCCTCGGTGGTCGCCAGCGGTACGTAATAATTTTGAGCTTGCCCTGAGCGAACGCCAGTGAGTCGAAGGGGCCCGGCAATGCCCATCGGAATCTGCGCCGCACCGATCATGTTTTCGCAATTTCTTGCCGCCGCAACCGTCTCGTTGAGCGTGAATGAGCCGATGTGATTGAGATCAACGCGACGGTGCTTCTCGATCGCCCTCCTTCTTTCCAAAACACTTTTGTAATCACGTAGACTTTTCATAAATTTTTAATTCGAAATTTTCAATTTTTATTCAATTTATATTTTCTTAATTTTTAAATTAATAATTAAATTCAAATTTAAAATTATAAATTTCAAATTATAAGAATGGCACACGAAATATCCCCAGCCTATACATGCCAAAACTATACAGCCCGAGTACCGGTAACGTGAGAGCAAGTACAACAAAAATTTTACCCAAGTTCAGCCGGAGGCCAAATCTCAACGTTAAATATGCAATCGTTGCCTTCCAGAAGAAAAGTGTTACGGAAAATATCAAAAAAAGAATGCTGAAAAGGATCCCTGCCGTACTCGTTGTTCTCGGGGGAGGAAGAATGACGTAGAGAATCGATGTTGCCAAAAACCACGTAAGGGTCGCGAGCAATGAATACCCCCAGGAAACTGCAAGACCCTTCAATTTGCCTTCCGCCCCCACCAGTTTTCCTGCCGTCCAGAACAGGGCAACGGCAAAAAGATATGTCACCCCCGTTGCAGCAGACAGAACGATAAACTGGCGGGAAAGTAAAAACGGCCGGAATGAAGCAACTTTCACGAGCGACGCGAAAACGAAATACATGGCCAGCAGTATCGCCACGTATATAAGCTCTCCAAACCCTCCGTGATCTACAATCCTCCGGCAGGTTTCATACGGACGGGTCACGAGTCCTACGACGTTACTGCCGAAGTCAACAAGCGCGACAATAAGCGATGTTTCCATGTATTCGTATTAGTCGTAATAGGGGGTTAAAATCCTTTTTGAAGTAGTGACACTACAAGGGTGATTGCCGATCCGATAAGCAAATACAATCCGATGACTACTACCAGAGAACAGAAAACCAGTGCCGGCCAGGGCATTACTTTGATACGCCGGACAATTGCTTTGTAGAAAGGCGTGAAGGGCCCGACAGTCTGCGGCGGCAGATCCGTCACCTCTTCCCACCGCTTTACAAATTTTTGATATGTTGTATTAACCATAAATTTATAATTTGAAATTTTTAATTTTTAATCAATTTTTATTTTCTTAATTTTCAAATTAATAATTCATTTCAAATTTCAAATTGAAAATTAAAAATTAAATCGATATAAAATGCTCAACAAAGGCCTTGCGTGCCCGAAAGAGCTGGGACTCTACACTCTTAAATGTCATCGCCAATCGTTTTGCAATTTCTTCTACGGATAAACCGTCAAGATATTTCAGTTGTAATATCTGCCGGTGACGCGGGAGCAAGCACCCCAATACCGCATGGATTTTCTCTTTCACCAAGACGGCATCCAACTGTTCTTCGGGGCTATAAAGCTGCGAGATAATCGCCTCAAGCTGCGGCATCTGGGAAAATACTGCATGCTTCAGCTTCTTTCTCCGATAATAATCAATGACTTTGTGCTGGCAAATGGAAAACAAAAACGTCTGGACAGTGCTCTGTCCCTGAAAATCGCGGATGGCCTCCAAAAATGCATAGAGCGTATCCTGCAAAACCTCCTCTGCATCGGCCGGGTTTCCGATCTTTCCGGCAATAAAGCGCGAAAGTTTCGGCGCGTACCTGCGGTAAAACATAAGAAGCGTTTTCCTATCCCGCGAAAGAATCTTGGATATGATTTGGTTGTCACTGATTGATCCCGAAGTATTCATGGGTGGCAACCTATGACTATATCATAAATTGACAATAGCCATCAAATTACTCTAAACTAAAATAATTAAGGCTATTGTCATCCCGACGCTTCCGTCGGGATCCCATTATGCATCAAATATTCGCTGTCAATATTGGTGACCCAAATGTCTTTGCTCCCGCCGCAACCTTTCCCACTTTCGGCGCGATAGTTAGTATCGTCGTGAAAAACGCCGTCGTGTTCGCGGGAATTATCAGCTTTGTTTTATTGATTATTGGGGGACTGGGCGTTATAGTGGGAGCAGGATCGGGTGATACCAAAAAGCTCGAACAAAGCAAAAAGGCAGTGACGGGCGCAGTTATGGGGCTTCTTATCATCGTCTTGTCCGTGCTTATTGTCCAGGTTATCGCCACCATAACGGGCGTTCCCGAACTACAACAAATAGTCGGGCTGAAATAACTATGAATAATGTAACGGATATTGTCGGAACGGTTGCAAATCCCCTCCCGCCGGCATATCAGGGCATTGCCAGCGGAGGACTTATCCTGTTTTTAACCAATATTCTTCGGCTGGTATTTGTGGCTGCAGGCATGTTTGCGTTCATCAATCTCATCCTTGCCGGATTTCAATTCATGGGAGCCGGCGGCGACTCAAAAGCAATAGAAAAGGCGTGGGGAAAAATCTGGCAGTCACTCATGGGGCTCATCCTTGTCGTCGGGTCGTTTGCCCTTGCCGCGCTCTTTGGATATCTCTTGTTTGGTAACGCCGGATTTATTCTAAATCCGAAGATATACGGACCATAATACATGAAATTACTTGCACTAACAGAAGTGCCACTTAAACCTATCCGAGGAGCCGGATTAGGCCCGTTTGGCCTTATAGACTTCGGGACCGAAGGGACGCTTGCCCTGCAAAAAGTGACCTGGGCCATCTCGGCAATTGTCGGATTTATGACAATTCTCAGCAGTATTTGGTTTATGTTTCAGCTTTTGTTCGGCGGATATGAGTGGATCTCAAGCGCAGGCGACACCAAAAAACTCACGACTGCCAGACAACGGATTATGAACGGGTTTTTCGGACTCGTAATCGTCATTGCAGCATGGATTATCCTTGCAGTTGTCGGCCAATTCTTCGGGTATGATATTCTCGTCGGCAATCCAGGAAAAATTATCGACCAATTACAACTAAATAACCTATGACATTGCACACACTTGCCCAAATTACAAATCCCGTCTTACCCCCTTCTTTGGGCGGCGGATCAAACCCCGACGTCAACCAAGGCGGCGCGTCGCTGGGAAAACTTATCAGTAATTTGGTCGGCGCGCTTTTTATCGCAGGATTTTTACTGACGTTCATGCAGCTTATTATCGGCGGCATACAATGGATTACGGCGGGCGGAGACAAACAGGCGCTTGAAAAAGCACGGACCGGCATCACCAACGCCATTATGGGATTAGTTATCGTGGCAGCAACCTATGCCGTCATGACGCTCGTCGGGCAATTTTTCGGCATAGAGATCACAAACCTTACCATCCCGAGCTTTAATCAATAGGTCCCGCGAAGTCTCGGGGTTGACAAACCGAAGACGGTTGCGCAACAATGAGAGCAAGGATATAATAGAAAACGGTCGTTATAAGGAGGAATTATGAATTTAGTTCAACAAGTCTACGCACAAGCATCAATTAATATTCCACCACCGGAAAACGTCAAGATAACTAATATTGGTACGCTTATCAGTGCTCTCGTCGGTCTCATGCTTATCCTTGCCGCGCTCATGGCGTTCTTCTTTCTTATCCTGGGCGGCATTCAATGGATCACGTCCGGCGGCGATAAGGCCGGCATGGAATCGGCCCGCAATAAAATTACCCATGCTATCGTCGGACTTATTATCGTCGGAGCCGCGTGGGCTGTTATGATTCTCGTCCAGAACTTCCTGGGCATAACCATCATCGGCTCCTCATTCACGGTGCCATCACCGTTCTAAACCGCGGGCTTGTCTCTTGCCTACTAACGTAATCTGCGCAATAATGTTCCTATGGCAGTATTAGATTGGTTTTCCAACCCAAACTGCGGGGCGCCAGGTATTTCTGAAGCAAAGGGTGTCGCTACTATCGGGTGTCTCGAGCCTTTGTTCGCCAACGTCGTGGTCGCACTCACAGCGCTTGTGGGCGTTGCACTCTTTATCATGCTCATCATCGGCGGGTACGGATTCTTATTCTCCGGCGGAGACCAGAAAAAACTCGAGAAAGCCCGCGGCACGCTCACCGCTGCCATTACCGGTGTTGTCGTTATTGTGGTTGCATATCTTATTTTACGCACGATTCAATTGTTTACAGGTGTCGACGTCACCCAATTTACGATACCCACACAATAATTCTTACGCCACCTGCGATAATCGCTCGATAAGCCACATGCGCGTCAACGTTCCCACATTCACTCCTTTGGCCCGGGCCACACGCGTGAGTTTGGATTTTACCGTTTTTTGCAACCGAAGCGTCAGTGATTCCTCTTTTTCTGTTTCTAAAAGAGGAAGCTCTAAAAGTGGCACTTTCCCAAATTCTGATGTGTCATGGGTATCCCAAAACTCCGCCTCTTCATCTAATGTTTTAAATGGCGGGATTGGTTTTGGTCGATAGCCCTTGGTATTACGTATTTTTTTCATATAAATATTTCCTCCTTTCTTTCTTGCTCCATCTTATGGATGTAACACATTGTCTTACATTTGTCAACGCCCCTAGTCATAACCAGGTGTATTGACCGACACCCTTATTTCCTGCATACTAAAATCATGAGGCGTGCAGCGCTTTTGTTTGTTATCTTTATTCTCGTCGGCTGGGTCTTTGTGCCGGCCGCGCATGCACAGGTCCCAACATTCAATCCGATGCCGAACGCCGAAGAATTTGGTGCGATTGTGGACAAAAAAACCAAAGACGGGCAAATGAGCAAAGAGGTTTATACCGTCAATACCCAGGCATCGTACATGAACACCGCCACATGCATGATTACCGGCTGCAGTTCAAACCCCGAAAGCGGATTTTACTATAAAAAAAGCGCGATCGCGTATATGGGAAACGCAGTAATCGCCATGTACGCCAATCCCCCTGCAGATCTGGCACTTTGGATAAAAGACACGGGGCAAACACTCGGATTCATACCGCGGCAGGTCAACGCCCAGGGAATTGGATTCAGCGGGCTGTCGGTTCTTCTTCCCCTCTGGAAAGGATTCCGCAATATTGCATATGCCCTCTTGGCCGTCGTCATGGTTGTTATCGGTTTTATGGTCATGTTACGGAAAAAAATCGACCCGAAAACCGTCGTCACCGTCCAAAATGCGTTACCCAAAATAGTCATCACCCTGATTCTTATCACCTTCTCCTATGCTATTGTCGGATTTATGATCGATCTTATGTATCTTACAATCGCACTGATCGCATCGCTTCTTATTCCCGTTAGTAATGGCGCCCTGGGGGCGGATACTGCGACAAAATATATGAACGGAGGAATCTGGAGCCTATTCGCCATGGTGTTCGGCGGAGGATTAAGTGCTGTCAACGATATTACAAGTCTCCTTGCGTGGAGTGTCGGCTTAGGCACCAGCTCTCTCGCGCAGGCATTTATATTTTGGAACGTGCCGGGTTTACTCATAGCGGTAATTGTCGCAATTGCACTGCTCATAGCATGGATCCGCATTTTGTTTCTGCTGGTCGGTGCTTATATCCAAATTCTTATCAGCCTTTTTGTCGGCCCGCTGCAGATTCTGACCGAAGCGTTCCCGGGAAGCACCGGCTTTTCTTCGTGGTTTAAAAATTTATTTGCCAATGTCGCCGTATTTCCTGTAACCGCCGCAATGCTCATGGTCGGCACTATGCTGGCCAAGTTTAACAATAATACCGCCCGGGTCTGGACCCCGCCGCTCCTCTCAAGCGGCGGCACGTCGGGATGGATCGGGATTATCGGGTTAGGTATACTCTTCGCTATTCCGGGTATTGCCAATTCCATCAAGGAAGCGCTCAAAGCCAAAGCTCCTGTCAATGCCGGCCCCGGCGCCATTTTCGGCCCAATAGGCTCAGGTGCCGGCCAGGTGTTTCAATTGGGTTATCAGGCTTCATTTATTGGTTCGCAGTTCCTACATAAACCGAAACCGACAACTCCCCCCGCACGACAAATT